>NZ_JBSGVQ010000053.1:0-41626 GCF_053608525.1 Nocardia sp. NPDC055029 | reverse complement strand
GCCCGGACGGCGGCATGGCCGAATACGTCCGGATTCCCGCGCGCTCCTTCGTACCCATCGGCGACATGGACTTCGCGCAGGCCGCGCCGCTGGCCGACGCGGCGCTCACCCCGATGCACGCCATCCGCGGCACGCTGGATCAGCTGTGGCCGGGCGCCACCGCGGTCGCCATCGGCATCGGCGGCCTGGGGCACGTGGCGGTGCAACTGCTGAAGGCGATGACGGAGACCCGGGTCATCGCCGTCGACGTGGACGCCGACAAGCTGGCCCTCGCCACCGCCTGTGGCGCCGATATCGCGCTGCGCGCCGGTGACGACACCGCGGCCACCATCCTCGAACTCACCGGCGGCCGCGGCGCCGAGGCGGTATTCGACTTCGTCGGCGCCGACGCCACTACGAAACTCGCCGTCGAAACAGTCGCGCCCAACGGCGCCTACCGGATGGTCGGACTGGCGGGCGGCGTGCCCGGCATCGACTCCGGTCCGGCGGGTGGACCCGGCCTGCCGTGGGGCGCCACGGTGCGCAAGTCCTACGGCGGCACCAGAACCGACCTGCTCGACGCGGTGGCCCTGGCCGCCGCGGGCAAGGTGCGCGCCGAGATCGAACGCTTCGACCTCGCCGACGCCCGCACCGCCTTCGACCGACTCGACTCCGGCGCGATCCGTGGCCGCGCCGTCCTGATTCCCTGATGGAGAACACCATGTCCGAAGCCGTAGACCCGCAGGAATTCGTGGCGAAGGTCGCCGCGGGGCTCACCGCGCCCGGCGCGCCGTTCGAGCTGACCGTCGAACCCGTGCTCGGCGTGCCGATCCCGGTGCTGGCGCAGCGCCGCCGCAGCCTGCGTGAACTCCTCGAACACTCGCTGACCTGGGGTGAGCGCGACTACCTCGTCACCGAGGACCGCCGGATCTCCTTCGCCGAACACGCCGCGGCCGCGGGCGCGCTGGCCACCGCGCTGGCCCGCCGCCACGGCGTCGGCAAGGGCGACCGCGTCGGCATCCTGGCCGCCAACGGCCCGGACTGGGTGATCGCGTTCTGGGCCGCGCAGTGCCTCGGCGCGATCCCGGTCGGCTACAACGCCTGGTGGGCGCCGCCGGAGATCGCCTACGGACTCGACCACACCACGCCCACCGTGCTGATCGCGGACGCGAAAAGGGCCGCGCTGGTGCCCGGCACCGACATCCCGGTGCTCACCATGGAGACGGAGCTGCCCGCACTGATCGCCGAGTTCGGCGGCGGCGAGATCCCCGCGACGCCGGTCGACGAAGACGACCCGGCCGTCATCCTCTACACCAGCGGGACCAGCGGCAGGCCGAAGGGCGTTGTGCATTCGCAGCGGAACATGGTGGCGATCAGCGACTATCACCGTTTCACCGACGCCATGCTCGCCGCGTTCGCCGGTCAGCCGCCCAGCGACGCGCCGAGCGATCGCCGGTACCTGGTCACCGCGCCGCTGTTCCACATCGCCAGCCTGCACAACCTCGTCGTCCCGCGACTGCTGACCGGCGCCGCCGCGGTGTTCCCGCACGGCGCGTTCGAGGTCGGCCGGGTGCTGAGCCTGGTCGAGCGCGAGCGGGTCACCAACTGGGCCGCGGTGCCGACCATGGCCGCCCGCCTGCTGGAACACGATGTCGCGCAGCATGATCTGTCCTCGCTGGCCGCACTCTCCCTCAACTCCGCGCCGTCCTCGCCCGCGTTGCTGGCCAGCCTGCGCGCGAAGATCCCGTCCCTGCAGTTCGCCCTGACCACCAGCTACGGACTCACCGAGAGCGGTACCGCGGCGACGGTCGCCACCCCGCTGGACCTGGTGGCCGACGACGCCTCGGTCGGCAAGCCGATCTTCGGTGTGGCAGTGGAGATCCGCGACGCCGATGGCAACGCGGTCCCGGACGGCGAGGAAGGCGAGATCTGCATCCGCAGCCCCTACGTCATGCTCGGCTACTGGAACGACGAGGCGGCCACCAAGTCCGCCATCGACGACGAACGCTGGTTGCGCTCCGGCGATTTCGGCACGATGCGAGACGGCAGGCTCACTGTGTCGGGCAGGCGCACCGACCTGATCCTGCGCGGCGGGGAGAACGTGTACCCCACCGAGATCGAGAACGTGCTGTGCGAGCACCCCGCGGTCGCCGAATGCGCGGTGTTCGGGGTCGCGCATCCCGACCTCGGCCAGGAAGTGGCGGCCGTGGTGGTCGCCGAGCCGGGCACGGTGGACCCCGAGGAACTGCGGGCCTTCGTCGCTGCCCGGCTCGCGTACTTCAAGGTGCCCGCCCGCTGGCGGATCACATCAGACGCCCTGCCGCGCAACGCGACAGGGAAGGTCACGCGGCGCGATCTCGCGCTGTAAGGGGTTGAAAAATGTTCGACAGCATCATCAAAGGCGGCCGGTGGTTCGACGGCACCGGCGCGCCCTCCGCGATTCGTCATCTCGGCATCAAGGACGGCAAGGTCGCCGAGATCTCGGCGACACCGCTCGACGAGACCGGCTGCCCCCGGGTCGTCGATGCCACGGGCAAATGGGTCGTGCCGGGCATGGTCGACATCCACACCCACTACGACGTCGAGGTACTGCTCGACCCGTCGCTGTCGGAATCGGTGCGCCACGGCGTCACGACCGTGCTGCTCGGTTCCTGCTCGCTGTCGACCGTGCATGTCGACGGGGAGATCGCCGGTGACCTGTTCGGTCGCGTCGAGGCGATTCCCCGCGCCCACGTCGTTCGCGCGATCGAGCAGACCAAGAGCTGGCACTCCGCGGCCGAGTACGCCGCCGCGCTGGACGCGCTGCCACTTGGTCCCAACGTGGCCTGCTTCATCGGGCACTCCGACATCAGGTCCGCGGTGATGGGCCTGGACCGGGCCACCCGCAAGGACGTCGCGCCCACAGCGGCCGAACTCGCCGCGATGGCGGGCAAACTCACGGAGGCGCTCGACGCCGGGTTCGTCGGCATGTCCTCGCAGCGGCTGCTGTTCGACAAGCTCGACGGTGAGCTGTGCCGGTCCCGCACCCTGCCGTCGACGTATTCGACCAGGGCCGAACGCCGCACGCTCACCACGATCCTGCGCACGCGCGGTCGCGCGCTCCAGGGCGGGCCCGACGTCAACCGGGCCGACACGATGATCGCGATGGCGGCGAGCAGCATCGGCCTGTGGCGCGAGCCGCTCAAGGTGAGTCTGCTCTCCGCGGCCGACATCAAGGCGATTCCCGGTGTGGCCAAGGTATTTCCGCTGCTTGCCCGCGCCGTCAACGCCCTGCGGGGCGATTTCCGCTGGCAGCATCTGCCGGTGCCGTTCGAGGTCTACTCCGACGGCATCGACCTGCCGATCTTCGAGGAATTCGGTTCCGGCGCCGCGGCTCTGCACCTGGCGAACCACATCGACGAGCAGCGTCACCTCATGCAGGACGAGCGGTACCGGCGCGCGTTCCGCAAGGACTACGACCAGAAGTACGGCCCGCGCGTGTGGCACCGCGACTTCTTCGACGCCGACATCGTCGCATGCCCCGACCCCACCGTGATCGGCAAGACCTTCGGCCAGGTCGGCCTCGACCGGGGCGGTCTGCACCCGGTCGACGCCTTCCTCGACCTGGTCGTCGAGCACGGCGCGAAACTGCGCTGGCGCACCACCATCTCCAACCATCGGCCCGAGGTGCTCAACGTCCTCGCCGCCGATCCCGGCGTCCAGCTCGGCTTCTCCGATGCCGGTGCGCACCTGCGCAACATGGCCTTCTACAACTTCGGCCTGCGCCTGCTGCGGCGGGTCGCCGACGCCGAACGCGCCGGTACCCCGTTCATGACGATCGAGCACGCGGTGCACCGGATCACCGGTGAACTCGCCGACTGGTACGGCATCGACGCCGGTCACCTGCGTGTCGGTGACCGTGCCGACGCCGTCGTCATCGACCCGGCCCACCTCGACGACACCCTCGACGCCTACGCGGAGAACCCGATTCCGGAGTTCGACAATCTCCCGCGCATGGTCAACCGCAACGACGAGACCGTCACAGCGGTGTTCGTCGGCGGGCGGTACGTGTTCGGCGCGGGAGTCGAGGATCCCCTGCTCGGCGCCGAGCGCACCGGCCGGTTCCTGCGCGCCGGATAATCGCCTGTCGGGCGGGGCGGTGGGCGGTGCGGGCATCGCGATCTGGGACAGTCGTGGCAAGTCCAGGTCACGCCAGCGAGAGGATTCGACATGTCGGACGCGAAACGGATCACCTGGGGCAAGCCGCGCCGTCCCAGCGACGCCGATCGTGACGCGCTGCGCGAGGACCTGCTGGCCAAAGCCCGCGCCGTACGAGCCGACGGCTGGGACGACCACCGCGCGCAGTGGCCCGCTGGCCAGGTCGCGGTGGTCGCCTACCTGCTCGGCGACACCGAGGTCCTCACCGAACTCGACGAGAACGACGCGACAGTGCTCAGCCGCTTCGCCGCCGACCTGTTCGGCTTCGTCGGCGGCCGCAAGGACAACGAGAAGGGCCTCGTCGACACCCAGGCCTGGTTCGACTCCGTCCGGAAGGCCCTCGGCCCCGCCTCGCCGTGAGCAGCCGACCGGCTCAGGCGGGTGCGTCGGTGCGCAGGACGCATCGGGTGGTGCTGTAGATGGTGGGCATGCACTCGTTGCAGTGGGTGCACAGGGAGGTCGTGGCGGGGTTCGTCTGCCAGCGCCGGATCAGGTCCGGTTCGCGCAGGAGCGCGCGGCCCATGGCGACGAAGTCGAAACCGTCGTCGATGGCCTGCTGGGCGGTGGGGCGGTCGGTGATCCCGCCGAGCAGGATCAGCGGCAGGGTCAGTTCCTGCCGGAATCGCTGGGCCTTCTCCGCGAGATAGGCGGGGCGATAGGGGTATTCGCGCAGGAACTGCTTGCCGACCACCTGGAAACCCCAGCGCACCGGTATCGGCAGGGTCTTCGCGAAGTTCTTGCGCGGCGCGTCGCCACGGAAGATCGCCATCGGATTGAGCAGCGAACTGCCCGCGGTGAGCTCGAGCGCGTCGATCGCACCGTCGTCCTGCAGCCAGGTCGCGACCTGGAGCGACTCCTCGATCGAGAATCCGCCCCGCACACCGTCTTCCATGGTGAGCTTGGCCGTCACCGCCATGGTGTCACCGGCCGCGTCGCGCACGGCCCGCACCAGTTCCCTGGCCATCCGCGCCCGATTGACCAGCGAGCCACCGTAGTCGTCCTTGCGGCGATTGAGCATCGGGCTCAGGAACGAGCTCGCCAGATAGTTGTGCCCGAGGTGCACCTCGACCGCGTCGAACCCGGACTCGCGCGCGAATCGCGCCGCCCGGGCGTGCGCCGCGACGACCTCGGCGATCCCCAGTGCGTCGGGAACCTTCGTGAACCGCATCCCGAGCGGATTGAACATCCGGCTCGGCGCCAGCGCCGGCGCCTGGTTGGACTTCGCGTTCGCCACCGGCCCGGCATGCCCCAGCTGCGCGCTGACCGCCGCGCCCTCCGCGTGCACGGCATCGGTGAGCCGGCGCAACCCCGGCACCGCCTCCTCGCGCATCCAGATCTGATGCCGATCGGTGCGCCCACCGGGGGCCACCGCGCAGTACGCGACGGTCGTCATCCCGACCCCGCCCGCGGCCACCTCGCGATGGAACTCGACCAATTCGTCGGTCGCCAGTGCATCCGGCGTCCGCCCTTCGAACGTGGCCGCCTTGATCACCCGATTCCGCAGGGTGAGCGGACCGAGGACAGCGGGCGCGAGAACATCGCTCATGCGCAAAAGTGAAACACGTTACAGTTCGCTCGGCAATGGGGGAGGTCCGCTCAGTGGACAACAGAAACGACGACGGCGCCCACCGAGTCGGATCGGAGGGCGCCGTCGAGGGCGAGATCGCGCGAACTACCAGCGGTCAGGGGTGACCGGTGCGTCCCACGCCTTGGCGAAGCGGGTCTTGTCCTTGGTGTCGACTTCCTTGCGCCGGTAGACGATGTACGGGCGGGTCAGGTAGCCGATCGGGGCGCTGAACATGTGGACGAGGCGGGTGTAGGGCCAGGCGAAGACCAGCGCCAGCACGACCAGGCCGTGCAGCTGGAAGGTCCACGGGACGCCGACCATGAGGCCGGGCTCCGGGTTGATCGAGAACAGGCTGCGGAACCAGGGGGAGACGGTGGTGCGGTAGTTGTAGGTGCCCCACAGCAGGTTGGAGCCCCAGGTGTTGAGCAGGCCGGTGACCAGGGCCAGCGTGAGCAGCGTGTACATCATGACGTCGTTGCGGCTGGTGTTCTTGCGCACGGCGGGGATGACGAGGCGGCGGTAGCACAGGATGGCGACACCGGCCACGACCATCAGGCCCGCGACGGAACCCGCGCCGACCGCGAGGATGTGATACGCGTGCTCGGAGATGCCGATCGCGGCGGTCCACGACTCGGGGATCAGCAGACCCATCACGTGGCCGCCGAACACCCCGAGCATGCCGAAGTGGAACAGCGGGCTGCCCAGCTGCAGCAGCTTGGACTCGTAGATCTGCGAGGAGCGGGTGGTCCAGCCGAACTGGTCGAACCGGTAGCGCCAGACATGGCCGAGTACGAAGGACGTGGCGGCGATGTAGGGCAGGATCAGCCACAGGCCTTCGGGGAGCGGGATGGTGGCGTTCATCGGCGGCCTTCCGTGGCGTCGAACAACGAGGGGTCCATGGCGAAGGGTTCCAGCCCGACTTCCTCCTCGGGCGGGCCCTGCGCGGCGAGTTCGGCGATGCGGCGCCGATCGGCGGTGGTCACCGGCGGCAGCGTGGTCAGCACCGCGGCGAGCACACCACTGTAGGGAGAGTTGTTGTCTCCCAGCGACAGTCGCAGCAGCTCCATGACCGGAACGTGCTCGCCGAGCAGGCGCTCGCCGCCGATCGGGTCGACGGTGGCGGCGAATTCCAGCAGCACCGGCAGGTGGTCGGGCAGTTCCTCGTCACCGAGCTCCACACCGGCCTGGCGGTAGGCGTGCTTGAACCGCAGCAGCGCCATGCCGCGCTTGCGGGTGTCGCCGAAGGCATAGAAGGTCAGGTGCAGGCTCGCGCGGCGGCGCATGTCGAAGGTCTCGACGTAGCTCTGGGCCACCTCGATCGACGGGGTGTCGCGCAGATAGGCGAGCACCGCGTCGAAGTGCGCGCGCACCTCGGCGGGCAATTCCGCTGCGGCGGCCGACATCTGGTCCAGCAGGGCCAGGGTCTTCTCGCCGGGATAGTCGAGCAGCAGCGCGGCCAGCCGCCAGACCACGCGCCGGTCACGCTCGGCCATGGCGGTGACCGGCTGCGGTCGCTTGCGGATCGAGAGCAGACTCATGGCGCCACGCCGCTGACCGTGGAGTCGGCCACGGCAGCGCCGTTGCTGCCGTTGCCGTTGCTCCCAGCGGCGGCGCCGTTGCCGTTCGCTGCGGGGGCAGTCTTGTCGGTGCCCGGCACGAGCCCGGAGGTGCTGCGACCGTCCCAGTTGAGCAGGTTGATCCGGCCCGACTTCTCCTCGGGCGCTGCCTGATTGGTGTCGGCGAGCGAGAACTTCTCCACGACCTGGTCGAACGCGGTCATGCCCGGTCCGCCGTCGGTGTCGAGGCTGCACCCCGTGGCCAGTGAATCCAGTTCGTGCGCACGGGAAGTCGCGCCGGAGGGGATCACGTAGCGGTGCTCGTACTTGGCGATCGCGAGCAGCCGGTACATGGCCTCGATCTCCTCGGGCTCGAGCCCGATCGACGGCGCGATACCGGGCTCGGGCTCCTCACCGAGATTGACCGACCGCATGAACGCCCGCATTCCGGCCAGCCGCTGCAGCGAGGCGCGCACCGGTCCGATCTCGCCTGCGGTGAACAGCTCGGCCAGGTATTCGATCGGGATGCGCAGCGCGTCGATGGCGCCGAACAGGTTGCCCGCGTCCTCGCCGTCGTGGCCGGTCTCGCTGAGCACGTCCACCACCGGCGACAGCGGCGGCACGTACCAGACCATCGGCATGGTGCGGTATTCCGGATGCAGCGGCAGCGCCAGCTGGTAGTCCACGATCAGCTTGTAGACCGGCGAATCCTGTGCGGCCTGAATCCATTCCGGCGAGATACCGGCCTTCTCGGCCTCGGCGATCACCCGCGGGTCGTGCGGGTTGAGGAACACACCCAGCTGGGACGGGTAGAGGTCCTTGTCATCGGTGACCGACGCCGCCTCGAGCACCGCGTCGGCGTCGTAGAGCATCACGCCGATGTAGCGCAGCCGGCCGACACAGGTCTCCGAGCACACGGTCGGGATGCCGACCTCCACGCGCGGGTAGCAGAAGGTGCACTTCTCCGCCTTGCCCGTCTTGTGGTTGAAGTAGATCTTCTTGTACGGGCAGCCGGTGATGCACTGGCGCCAGCCACGGCACTTGTCCTGGTCGACCAGGACGATGCCGTCCTCCTCGCGCTTGTAGATCGCGCCCGACGGGCACGACGCGGCACACGACGGGTTCAGGCAGTGCTCGCAGATGCGCGGCAGGTAGAACATGAAGGTCTCTTCGAACTCCAGTTTCACCTTGTCCTCGAGCTTGCCGAGCAAGGGATCCTTGCCGACCGCTTCGGGACCCGAACCGAGGTCGTCGTCCCAGTTCGCGCCCCAGGTGACCTTGGTGTCCTCGCCGGTGATCAGCGACTTCGGCCGCGCGACCGGCGTGGTGTCGGTGGGCGGGGACGCCAGCAGGTTGTCGTAGTCGTAGCTCCACGGCTCGTAGTAGTCCTCGACCGTGGGCAGATCCGGGTTGGCGAAGATGTTCATCAGGCGCTTGAACCGCGAGCCCGACTTGAGCGACAGCTTGCCACGCTTGTTGAGCGTCCAGCCGCCCTTCCACTTCTCCTGATCCTGGTACTGGCGCGGATAACCCTGTCCAGGACGGGTTTCCACATTGTTGAACCAGACGTACTCGGTGCCACCGCGGTTGGTCCATGCCTGCTTGCAGGTCACCGAGCAGGTGTGACAGCCGATGCACTTGTCCAGGTTCATGACCATGGCGAGCTGAGCCATTACGCGCATGTCAGTACTCCACGTTCTGGTTGCGGCCATTGGATACAGCGTGGTCACTTCGTCGCGTCATGTCAGTACTCCACGTTCTGGTTACGGCGACGGATCGTGGTCACTTCGTCACGCTGGTTTCCGGTGGGCCCGTGGTAGTTCAGGGCGAAGGACTGCTGGGCGTAGCCGCCGATCAGATGCGACGGCTTGATCAGCACCCGGGTGAGCGCGTTGTGGATACCGCCGCGCTTGCCCTTGGATTCCTTGGTGGTCTGCTCGGTGCCCTCGATGCGCGGCACGTCAACGGCGCGGTCCTGCGCGTGGTACATGAAGACCGTGCCCTCCGGCATGCGGTGCGAGACGATCGCGCGGGCGACGACGATGCCGTTGCGGTTGACGGCCTCGATCCAATCGTTGTCGGCGACACCGATCTTGGCCGCGTCCCGGTCCGACATCCAGATCGTCTGACCGCCGCGCGAGAGCGTCAGCATGTGCAGGTTGTCCTGGTAGGCGGAGTGGATGGACCACTTCGAGTGCGGGGTCAGGTAGCGCACGGTGACGCCGCTGCCGCTCACATTGCCGATGCTCGGCTCGGCGAACAGCGCGGTCATGTCCAGCGGCGGCCGGAAGATCGGCAGCTGCTCGCCGAGTTCGATCATCCAGTCGTGGTCGAGGTAGAAGTGCTGGCGCCCGGTGAGGGTGTGCCACGGCTTGAGCCGCTCGACATTGATGGTGAACGGCGAGTACCGGCGCCCGCCGCTCTCACTGCCCGACCATTCCGGCGAGGTGATCACCGGGACCGGACGGGCCTGGGTGTCGGCGAAGGTGATCTGCTTGCCCTCGGCCTCTGCGGCGAGGTCGGCCAGCTTGGTGCCGGTGCGGCGCTCGAGCTCGTGGAAGCCCTCGACCGCGAGGCGGCCGTTGGTGGTGCCCGACAGCGCCAGGATGGTCTCGGCGGCGAAGGTGTCCTTGGCCAGCGAGGGGCGCCCGGCGGCGACGCCGGAGACGACGGTGCCGTTCTTGCCCGCGAGGTATTCCACCTCTTTGTCCGGGTAGGTCGTGATGCCCTTGGTGGTCACGCCGAGGGTGTCGACCAGCGGACCCAGTGCCGCGAGCTTCTCCGCGATCTTGGTGTAGTCGCGCTCGATCTCGACGATCTTGGGCATGGTCTTGCCCGGAATCGGCTCGCACTCACCGGCTTTCCAGTCCAGCACCTTGCCGCCGGCCTGCGCCAGCGCGTCGGGCGAGTCGTGCTGCAACGGCACCGCGACGATGTCCTTGCGGGTGCCGAGGTGCTTCTCGGCCAGCCAGGAGAAACCGCGCGCGATCCGGTGGAACGCGTCGAAGTCGGTCTTGGCCTCCCACGGCGGGGAGATGGCGGGGGAGAAGGCGTGCACGAACGGGTGCATGTCGGTGGAGGACAGGTCGTGCTTCTCGTACCAGGTGGCGGCGGGCAGCACGATATCGGCGAACAGGGTGGTGCTGGTCATGCGGAAGTCCAGGGCGAGCAGCAGATCCAGCTTGCCCTCGGCGCCTTCCTCGCGCCATTCCAGTTCCTGCGGCCGGACTCCGTTGGCGTCGGTGGTCTGCAGGTTGGAGCCGCAGCCGAGCAGGTGCTTCTGGAAGTACTCGTTGCCCTTACCGGAGGAGCCGAGCAGGTTGGCCCGCCACACCGTGAGCACGCGGGGAAAGTTCTCCGGTGCGTCGGGGTCCTCGCAGGCGAAGCGCAGGTCGCCGGACTTGAGCTGGGAGACAACGTGTTCCGCCGGTGTAGCGCCCGCCGCCGCGGCCTCGTCGCTCAGGTCGAGGGGATTGCGGTTGAACGTCGGGTAGCTCGGCATCCAGCCGAGCCTGCTGGCCAGGGCGATGTTGTCGGCGGCGGTGCGGCCCGCGAACTTGCCCTTGCCCAGCGGCGAGGCGAACGAGTCGGAGGTGAACGGGTCGTAGCGCCACTGGTCGTTGGTCAGGTACCAGAACACGGTGCCCTGCATCTGACGCGGCGGGCGCTGCCAGTCCGAGGCGGAAGCCAAAGTGGCCCAGCCGGTGACGGGACGGCACTTCTCCTGGCCGACGTAATGGGCCCAGCCGCCGCCGTTCTTGCCCTGGCAGCCGGTCAGCAGCGTCAGGGTGAAGAAGGCGCGGTAGATCTGATCGGAGTGGAACCAGTGGTTGGTGCCCGCGCCCATCAGGATCATCGAGCGGCCGCCGGAACGCTCGGCGTTGTCGGCGAATTCGCGGCCGATGCGCGCGGCCTGCACGGCGGGCACACCGGTGATGCGTTCCTGCCAGGCCGGGGTGTAGGGCGAGTCGGCGTCGTCGTAGCCCTTGGCCCACTCACCGGGCAGGCCGTCGCGGCCGAGGCCGTACTGCGCGAGCAGCAGGTCGAAGACGGTCGTGACGCGTTTGCCCGCAACGATTTTCGTCGGGACGCCACGCAGGATCGTCTCGGCGGTATCGGTGTCGAAGCGCGGCAGGGCGATCGTGGCCGGCGCGTCGGTGGAGTGGCCGAGCAGGGTGAGCAGCGGGTCGACGCCCTCGAGGTCGAGGTTCCACTTGCCCGCGCCGTCCTCGCCGAAACGGTGGCCCAGCGAACCGTTGGGCACCACCGGGTTTCCGGCCTGATCCAGCAGCACGGGCTTGTGCTCGACACCCTCACCGGTCTGCCCGAGATCGGCGGCGGTGAGGAACTTCCCTGGCAGGGAGCCGTCCTGATCCGCCGTCTCGTCGAGACAGATCAGGTATGGCAGGTCGGTGTAGGACTTGATGTAGTCGAGGAACATCGGAGTCTGCTTCTCGAGGAAGAACTCCTTGAGCACGACATGACCCATGGCCATCGCCAGCGCGGCGTCGGTGCCGGGGCGTGCGGCCACCCACTCGTCGGCGAACTTGGTGTTGTCGGCGTAGTCCGGGGAGACCACGACGACCTTCTGGCCGCGGTAGCGCGCCTCGGTCATGTAGTGCGCGTCGGGCGTCCGCGTCACCGGGACGTTGGAGCCCCACATGATCAGATAGCCCGCGTCGAACCAGTCGGCCGACTCCGGCACGTCGGTCTGGTCACCGAAGACCTGCGGCGATGCCACCGGCAGGTCGGCGTACCAGTCGTAGAAGGAGAGCATGTAGCCGCCGATCAGCGACACGAAGCGCGCGCCGGTGGCATGGCTGACCATCGACATCGCCGGGATCGGCGAGAAGCCGGCCACCCGGTCGGGGCCGTACTGCTTGATCGTGTAGACGTGCGCGGCGGCGGCGATCTCGGCGGCCTCCCACCACTCGGCCCGGACGAAACCGCCCTTGCCGCGCGCGGTCTTGTAGGCCTTGGCCTTGACCGGGTCCTCGACGACCGACTCCCAGGCCAGCACCGGGTCCTTGAGCTCGGCCTTGGCCTTGCGGTACAGGTCGAGCAGGGTGCCGCGCACATACGGGTAGCGCACGCGGGCGGGGGAGTAGGTGTACCAGGAGAACGACGCGCCACGGGGGCAGCCGCGCGGCTCGTACTCCGGCTTGTCCGAGCCCACCGACGGGTAGTCGGTCTGCTGGGACTCCCAGGTGATCACGCCGTCCTTGACGTAGATCTTCCAGGAGCACGAACCGGTGCAGTTCACGCCGTGCGTGGAGCGCACCACCTTGTCGTGTGACCAGCGGTCCCGGTAGAACGCGTCGGCATCGCGCCCGCCGACCTTGTAGACCGACCGGCTGTCCGGCGATACCTCACCGCGCTGAAAGTATTTACCCAGGTTCAGCAACGTGTCGCCGATATCGGTGGGCGACGGACCATGAGTGCGCGAATTAACCACGACGCCCCCTTCGAGCTGTGCATTCGGGCTGTTAGATGGCAACTGTAAAGAGGCGTACTGCTCCGGCAAAACGAACTTTTCACAACCTCCCTTGACGCTCGGTGAGCTGTGAGGTCGGCGCAATCTCGTGGTCATGGACCCGGCGCGCGGCCTAACCCGCGAATCGGGTCCGACCAGGGTGAACAGGCTCCGAGCAGCCGCGACGGTGTCGGCGGGGAGCATGGCGCGGAGTATGCGGTGATGCTTCCGAAACCGCCGCTTCTCGGGCGGTTTACATTTGTTTACACGCCTGAGAGGCCCGCTGAACAGGGCAGATGTGACGGCCCGCACAGTACGGCCTGCGCGAACATGCCGGAATTCGACGCGGCCGTCGAGTCGGCGCGAGGGTGGGGCACCTCCCTGTCGCGCGGAGTTGCCGGTCGGTAACTACCCGAGGCTTAACGCGTCAATATAAAGAAACGGCAACTTTTCCGTTCGGCGATTGGTTCGATGTTGAAACCTCATCCAGGATGAGGCGGTGCAGACAGGGAGGGTTGCGGTGCTACCGAAGACATCGTCCGGCGGTCCGGCTGGTCCACCGAGGCCGCCGACGCTCGGCGGGTTGCTGCGGCGCCTACGCGACGATCGGCGGATTTCCCGGGAAAAGCTGGCCTTCGCGGCCGGTGTCAGCTCGAGTTACATCACCCATCTGGAGAGCGGCGACCGGGACCGCCCGACGCAGGCCGTGGTCGAGGCGCTCGTGCGCTATCTCGACCGCATCGAGCCGGTGACCGATATCGAGCGCAGGCATCTGCTCGACCTGGCGGGTCTGTCCGCCGTGGGCAATCCGTCGGTCGAGGACCTACGCGCCGAGATCAATGCCGAGATGCGCCGCACCCTGGCGCTGCAGGAGCCGAACCTGGCGGCCTATGTCGATACGCGCTGGAATGTGCTGGCGGGCAACGAGTCCTACCATCGCGCCTTTCCCGGGCTGGTCGAGGATGTGAACATCCTGCGCTGGTTCTTCGGCAATCCGCTCTCGCGCAAGGTCATGGTCGAGTGGGAGAAGGAGTCGTCGCTGACCGTGCACTGGCTGCGCGGTCTGATCGGACAGCAGGGCGGCGGTGACTGGGCCGCGGACCTGCTCGACGAACTGGCGCAGTACCACGACTTCCGGCGGATCTGGGACGACGGCGACACCGTCTACGGTCGCGAGCACACCGCCATGCGGCTGTGCGATCTGGACACCGGCGAGTACTACACCATCGACGTCCAGCTGTTCCGGCTCGATTCCGTCGCCTACCCGGGCCGCATCCAGTACTACCTGGGCGTTCGCGGCCCCGACGGGTCGCCCGTCGCCGGCTAGATCCCGGCGACGGCGACCGGCGCCGTGAGGTCCGGCGCGCACGCGGTCACCAGCTCGATCAGTGCGGCGGCGACCTGCTCGGGATGGGTCAGGGCGCAGCCGTGACCCGCCCCGGCCACCGTGCGCACACCGCGGGCTCCGGGCAATCCGGTCGCCAGCGCCGCGCATTTGTCGGCGGTGCTGTTGTGGTCGTGCTCGCCGCGCAGTACGAGCGCGGGCGCGGTGATCTCACCGAGGCGGTCGAGGACCGAATCGCGGTCGATCAGGCAGCGCGCCGCCGACTGGATCGCCGCGCGGTCGTGGGTGAGCCAGCGGGTGATCCACCACCGCCAGACATCCGGGCGGTCGCCGCCGATCAATTGCGGAGCGAGTTTTTCGGCCAGCGGAACCAATTCGCCGGTGCCGCACCATTCGTCGAAGAATTCTTCGTAATAGTTTTCGTCGGCCCTGGTGCAGGCGCCCGCCTCGGTATCGAGCAGAGCGAGTCCGCCGACCCGCTCCGGCGCGAGCAGCGCCATGCGCAGGGCGGCATATCCGCCCTGGCTCATTCCGCCGACGACGGCACGTTCGACGCCGACCGCGTCGAGCACGCGCAAACCGTCCTCGGCCAGATCCCAGTAGTCGAAGCGCGGGTCACGGCCGTAGCCGGTGCGGCCGTGACCACGGGCATCCCAGGCGATGACGTTGATATCGTTGTGCGCCAATATCGTTCGAATCGGGTCGAACATCGATTCGTCCATCAGGAAACCATGGGCGAGTAGTACGGTGGGACCGCGGACGGCGCCGGTGCGGAAATGGATGTTCACCGAATCGGAGTGCACGTAGGGCATGCTCGAAAGATACAAGCGTGGACGACGTTTCCGTGTGGTTGCCGGGCATTGTTGCTACCGCCCGTTCGGTGTACTGCCGGACCTGTGAATTCACTGGCGAGTGTATGTACCTCACGGGGGCGTGCGTATTCCACCGAAACTATGGACACCCGTGTTCATGAGCTATTGGATCGGAGGAGAACGACGTTCGGCTCGATCAGCACATTCCTGGGGAGAGACTGATGAGGGTGACGGAGTACGGAAACGACGCACACATATGGCTCGCCGCCGCGGGCGACGGCCTCTCGGACACCTTCGCGGTGTGTGGCGCGGAAGGCAGGGCGATCTGGTACGGCCCCTTTCTCGACGCCGATGTCGATCATCCACACGGTGACCGCGCCGCCGCGGCCATGAGCGCGGCTGGACGCGCGATCTGGTTGGCAGGCCGTGCCCGCGAAGACGCGGGGGCAGGCGAGGCGACACTGCATCTGTCGGTCAGCGCTGACGAGCTCGACGCCGTCACGCTGGCCTGCACCGCATCGATGGCCGGTCTGGCCCTCGATCTCGTTGTCACCGAAGACAATCCGGCGCTGGACTGGTGCCACGCCTTCGGCAGGCTCGACTGGACCACGGGCCGGCTCGGCGATCTCGTCGACCCCACCGAACCGCACGGTGCGCCGGCGCTCCGGTCGATCACCGGTGGCCTCGACCCGCAGACCGAACCACAGGAAAGGCCCGTCATGCAGGACAACGCTGGAGACCCTTGGACGGAACTGCGCTCGGCACTGGAGAGCCTGCTGCTGCACGACGCGGTCGGCATGGACGCCAAGATGCGCCACGCCGTCGCCGCCGTCGTCCACCTGACCGTCGACACCCCGCACGGACCGCCCGAGGACACCGAGGAGTTCCTCGGCCGCTTCGACGCCTCCTGGCTGGTCGCGTCCTGGCTCGGCCACGACACCGAACTCTCCTTGATCGCGACCCTGGTCGCGGGCGAGATCCCGGCCCTGTCCTGGTGCGAACTGATGTTCACCACCACCCTCGCCCCCTGGTCGACCAGCCCGGTCGCCGCCCACGCCCGCCGGGTGTTCGCCACCGTGCAGCGCGGGAAGCTGGGTGCGGTGCGAGCGCAGGTCAGCTGAGAACCTCCGCCGTCGCAGCGCTCACGCCGCACCGACCTCAGTGGCGTACCACCCGCACCCCGAGTCGCTGCAGCTGTGTCGGAACCGGTTCGGGGAAAAGGGCAGTCGGGATTGCGTAGGTGGAATCGCGACTGGATCGGCGCATGATGGTGACCCCGTCGCGGATGTCGATTCTCCGTATGTCGGCGTAGGGGATACGGAGTAGAGCGGTGGCGGTCTGGAACACGAACCCGTCGCTGCCGAACTGCGTGGCCATGACCGCACCCGGCGTCGCGTACTTCAGCGCACGGATGTCGTCCGGCGCCGGGTTGCGCGCGGCGTAGAACGAGACGCAGGCAAGCACCACACACATCACGATGATCAGGCCGGCCCAGCGTGGTCCGAACAGCCAGCCGGTGAGCGCGACAACCGTCACCACGAACATCGAGACAGCCGCGACGAGAGGAATCCGGGTCCACGGTTCGCGCAGTGTGGCGGAGAGCAGGTGTCGACCCAGGTCGTCGTCGGCGACCAGTGTCGCGTGCGGGGAGGGCACGGTGGGTATCGGGGGTAGTGGAGCAGCGCTGCCGGGCAGCGGCTCCCGTCGATTCTCGAACAGCGCGGGCAGTCGCTCGACGATCGAGGGCGGAAACAGTTCACGGGGGGCGAACACTGGTGTCCACACGGTCTCCAGCAGCGTGAATGCCCCGGACTCGCGGATCGAGACGATGAACTCGTAGGGCAGGCGCGCATAGCTGTAGGCATCGACGATGTCCATGGCATCGGGTCCGAGCCGAATCGCGCAGTCCGCGCCAGGGGCGTAGATCGGTGCGAATGCTCGGCGCAGTCCGCGCCGGGCCGTCAGGTAGCCGACGACCGGCCAGCCGAGTACGACCGCCAACGTCAGCACGGCCTGCATCCACAGGCCGTGGATCTCGCCCAGTGGGAGGAGCGCCAACGCGATGGCGGCCGGGACGAAGATCCTGGCAGGGTGTCGCACGGTCAGCAGCGCGCCCCGGTGCGCGAGTCGAGCGATGGTGTCGGCGTCAGCGGTGAAAATACTGTCCGGTTGGGTCGGCAAGGGCACCATCGGCGCCGTGTGCCGGAATGGAGCGTCATCGGGTGCCGGGGTGCGGTTCCTGCTTGGGTCGGTCATCAGCCTTGCTCGGGACTTCTATCTCGGTGAACGTAGTCACCCAATGATGAGGTGGGCGTGCGGGATTGGGTTCACCGGGCCGGTGGACGCCGATCGCCTGCCAGCCCGCTGCGGTCGCGGCGTCGAGCTCGTCCGGGTGATCGGACAGGAACAGGATCTCCTGCGGCGGGAGGCCGATGCGGTCGGCGATGACATCGTAGGAGGCGGCTTCGCGTTTCGGGCCCGCGCTGACGAGGTCGAAGTGGTCGGTGATGAGCCCGGACAGGTCACCCGCCTCGGCGAAGGCGAACCAATCGCGTTGGTTGCGTTCGGAACCCGAGGAGTACACGTAGAGCGGGAGCCCGGTTTCGTGCCAGGCCGACAGTGCGGGCACCACGTCGTCGAAGAACTGTCCGTGCAGGGCGCCCGCGCGGAAACCCTGGGCGCAGATCGCGCCCTGGGCGGCCTTGAGCGGCTCGGCCTTGACGTCGGAACGCAGCCAGCCGGTGAGGATTTCGGCGATCCGGTCGGTGCCTGCGGTGGGTTCACCGGCCAGTTCACGGGTCTGCGCGAGCACGGATTCGGCAGTGCCCGAGGCATTCTCGGCCAGCCAGGCGGGCAGGCGCTGCTCGGTGTAACCGTAGAGGTCGTTGCGGACCGAGTCGGTGGGGCTGGTCGTGCCCTCGATGTCGAGGACGATGGCGCGGGTCACGGGGCGGTGAGCAGTTCGTCCAGCGTGGGGAAGCCCGCGCTGATCTTGTCGCCGGTGAAGTCGCCGATCCAGCCGTCGGCCTCCTCGAAGAAGCGGAGGGCGATGAAGTCGGGGCGGGTGCCCATGTCGAACCAGTGCAGGGTGCCCGCGGGCACCGAGAGCAGGTCGCCCGCCTCGCAGACCGTCGCCAGCACCGCGTCGCCGATGTGCAGGTAGAAGCAGCCGCGACCGGCGGCGAAGAAGCGGACCTCGTCCTCGGCGTGGCGGTGCTCGTCGAGGAACTTGGCGCGCGCGCCCGCCGCGGTGGCGGGCCACTCCGGGTTGTCGTCGTCGGGGTGGATGCGAGCCACGTCGATGTGCTCGTAGCGGCCCGAGGCGTTGAGCTCGGCGACCTGCGGGGCGTAGTGGGCGAGCAGGGTGTCGGAGTCGGTGCTCGCGGCGTCGGCGAGAACGTCCCAGCGGGAGAACGCGATGCCGTGCTTCGCCAGCTCGGCGCCGATCTCGGCGGTGTCGGTGGTGCGCACGCGGACGTCGGCCGCGTTGTCGGCGGCCATCACTTGCAGCAGGGTCATGATTATCCGATCTCGAGTGGCGTGGCGTCGGTGCGTCCGGTGCGGGCGATCAACTCGCACAGGGCTTCCAGGCATTCGGCGCGGTCACGCGCCTGAGCAAGAGTGTCACCCCAGGTGGTGATGCCGTGCCCGGTGATGAACAGAATCGGTGGGGCGGTGGGGTTGTCGCGCAGGTAGGTCTCGATGTCGGCGCCGATGCGCGGGACATTGGGCCAGTTCGGGAACACCGGCACGTCCACCGCGGACGGGTCGTCGAGGCCGAAGCCCTTGAGCAGCTCGTATCCGCTGATCCGCAGCGTGGTCACCGCGTCACCGGGCCGCGCCGCGGTGGTCGCCAGGGCGGTCGCGAACGGCGAGTGCACGTGGACGACCGCTCCCGCTGTCCGGGTGCGGTACACGGCGGTGTGAATGCTGGTCTCGGCGGACGGTTTACGGCTCTGTCCCGGCCTGGTGACCGTATCTGACACTCCGACGAGCACCGTATCCCGTTCGGTCAGTTCACCTTTGGACAGGCCGCTGGCGGTGACGAGTGCGTCGTCGCCTGCCCGGACCGAGATATTGCCTGCGGTGCCTGGCATCCAGCCACGGTCGTAGAGCTGCCGCGCCGTTGCCGCGATCGCGCGTCCCTGCTCGGCCGACGGCTGTCGATGGTCCGCTGTGTCGGCGGTGTGGCTATGGCTGTCGAGCGGGGTGATGACGGCCGTCCCGGTCGGCGCGGTCGCCCGGCCCTGTGCGTCGAAGGTGTCCGAATTGCGGTAGACCACACCGTTTTCCGTGACTACCGCGGTCACGAGGTCGGTAGGAGTCACGTCGAAGGCGGGGTTGAACACGGCGGTCCCGGCCGGCGCGCTCGCCACACCGCCGAAGCCGGTGACCTCGTCGGCGGCGCGCTGTTCGACCACGATCTGCGCGCCGGTCGCCATCGCGGTATCGCGGGTGGACTCCGGGGCGACCACGATGAACGGGATGCCGTGATGATGGGCGGCCAGCGCGAGGGCGAAGGTGCCGATCTTGTTGGCGACGTCGCCGTTGGCGGTGATCCGGTCGGCGCCGACCAGCACGGCATCGACCTGACCGGTGGCCATCGCCCAGGCGGCGGCGGAGTCGATGGTCAGCCGGTGCGGGATGCCCGCCTCGGCCAGCTCCCACGCGGTGAGCCGGGCGCCCTGCAGCAGCGGGCGGGTCTCGTCGACGATCACGTCCGCCACCGCACCGCGTTCGTGCAGCACCCGCAGCGCGCCGATCGCGGTGCCGACCGCGCTGGTGGCCAGGCGGCCGGTGTTGCAGTGGGTGAGCAGTTGTAGTGGCCCTTCACCGCAGAGGCGTTGCACCAGGTCGGCGGCGTGAGTGGCGGCGGCGAGGTTGACGCGACCGTCCTCGGCCAGCATGTCGAGGGTCTCGGCCAGCACCGCGTCGGCACCGTCGGCGATCCGGGCACGCACCCGATCGACAGCCCAGGCCAGATTGACGGCGGTCGGCCTGGCCGCGGCGATCCGATCGGCCTCGGCCTCCACAGCGGCAACATCGACCACGCGGTCGCTCGTCTGTGCCCTGGTCGCGATGACCACACCGAACGCACCGGCGATCCCGATCGCCGGCGCCCCACGGATGGCGAGGGTGGTGATCGCGTCGATGATCTCGTCGACGGTGCCAAGCCGCAGCTCGCGCACCTCGTGCGGCAGTCCACGCTGGTCGATGGTGACGAGCGCACCGTCGTCCCAGATCAGGGAACTGTCGTCCATTCGGGTGTCCTCACTGCGTGGCGTTTTCCGGCTCGTAAACGGTATCCGACCTGGTCGGGGCTCGGCATCCTGGGCCCGCGCTGAGCGCACACTCTTCGCGCGATCGGTCGCGCAGGCGGCGAGGAATGTGCGGAGTGAACGCTCAGCGCCGTCATTCCGCGGCGTACTCGGCCTCCCGCTCCACCGCATCGATCGTGCGCTGCGGGACCTGGATCGGGCCGGGCCTGTAGGTGATCGCACGCAGGCCACCGGTGTAGCGGAACGGTCCGCGGCGTTCGCGCAGCTCCCACGACACCGGTCCGCGTGCGTCGACGCCGACGGAGATGCCGGTCCACGGTGCCATGCCGACCAACTGCACCTGATCGGTGAGTTCGGCGACCTGGACCCCGTCGGCCTCGACGACGAAATCCCACCGCAGATGCGGCCGGACCGTGGCGCGCACGGTGATCTCCCGCGCCCCGATCGGAAGCGGAGCCTGTGCCGAGGCGTAGCGGCCGTAGCTGTTCACACCGAGCACCACGTCACCGTTCTCGATGTAGAGCAGGTACCCGCCGAGCGGGTCACCGTGAGCCACAAGCACGCCCTCGTCACCCGGCTGGTAGCCCGCAGCGGATACAGACACCGCTGCTGCGTCGGGCGTCGACGCATCGTCGCCGATCGGCTGCGATGTGGAACCGCCGGCGCGCAGCGATGGCGTTACCCGGTGCGGCCCGGCTTGTGGGCGGCGGCCGGTCAGATCAGCGGTGATCGTGAAGTCGCGATAGGCGATGAGTCGCTGGGAGCGGTAGCGCTCCAGAGTCGGGGTGCCGGGCAGCAACCGGACCGGTGCGCCGAACCGTGCCTCCTCGGGACGCCGGCGGAACAAGTCGGCGCGCGTCAGCAGTGGGAAAACGGTATTGGCCCAGGCGGATTCGTCCCAAGCCGCAGCCAGCTCAGCGGCCTTTTCCGGGTACTGATCCGAAAGATCATGGAGTTCCGTCGGATCCGCTCGCACATCGAACAGCTGCCAGTTCGGTGCATCGAGATCAGCTCCGGCCTCATACAGCGACAGCAGCTTCCACCCGTCGCGGTAGAAGCCGCGATGACCGGTCATCTCCGAGTACTGCTCGGTGTGCCGGGTCGGCGTGGCCGGATCGCGCAGCAGCGCGGCCGCCGACACGCCGTCGAAGTCCTTGGCGGGCAGACCGTTCCGCACGGTCGGCCGATCCAGTCCCGCCAGCTCCAGCAGCGTCGGAGCGAGATCGGTGACGTACGCGTACTCATGGCGGATCCCCGAATCGGCCTCGGTGCGCGGCAGACCTTTCGGCCACGAGACCACCAGCGGCACCCGGACACCACCGGCGAAGGTCTGACCCTTGTAGAACCGGAACGGCGTATTGGAGGCCTGACCCCAGCCCCGCGGGTAGTGCACACCCAGCTTCGCGGTACCGATCAGGTCCTCGTCGTGCGGGACGTCGCCGACCCAATCGGGGTCGTCGATATGGGCGAACTCGGCGAAGTAGGAGCGAGTGCCCTCCGGTCCGCCCTCGGCGGTGCCACCGTTGTCTGAGGTGAACACGATGATGGTGTTGTCGAGTTCGCCGAGGTCCTCGAGCAGGTCGACGATGCGGCCGAGGCTTTGGTCGATGCTGTCGACCATGCCCGCGTACACCTCCATGTACTTGGCGTAGCGGCGCTGCTCGTCGGCCGACAGCGAATCCCATTCGGCCGCTTCGTAACCGGGTTCGGTGTTGCGCGGCTTCTGCTCGGTGCCCGGCGGGAAGAGTCCCTGCGCAAGCTGCGCCGCGAACCGCTTCCTGCGCAGTTCATCCCAGCCCGCGGCATACCGGCCGCGATATTTGGCCTGGTCCTCGGTCTTGGCTTGCAGCGGCCCGTGCATCGCCACATGCGCGAAGTACAGGAAGAACGGTTTCGTCGCATCGTGCGCGCGCAGATCCTTGATGTAGGACAGCGCCGTGTCGGTGAGATCGTCGGTCAGGTAGTAGCCCTCCGGATACTCCTCGACATCGACCACCGAACTGTCCGAGACCAGCTGGTTCGGATAGTAGAAGGAGTTCAGTCCCTCCAAAGAGCCGTAGTAGCGGTCGAATCCGCGCTGCGTCGGCCACGAATCGCGATGCGCCGACGGATTCATCGTGGCATCACGCACGAGATGCCACTTGCCCACCGCGTAGGTGGCATAACCGTTGCCGCGCAAGATCTCCGGCAGCGCGAGCACATCGTCGGCCAGCTCCAGCCGCAACCCGGGATAGCCGGGATCGGCATTGGCGACGAAGCCGAAACCCGCACGGTGGGAATTGATCCCGGTCAACAGCGCCGCGCGCGACGGTGAGCACAACGGCGTCGTGTGATAGTTCGACAGCCGCACGCCACCGGCCGCGAGCCGATCCAGCGTCGGTGTCTCGATCTCGGAACCGAACGGGCCGATATCGCTGTAACCCATGTCGTCGACGAGGACGACGACGATATTGGGCGCACCGGCGGGCGCGGTCGGCGGCGAGGTCCAATCCGGTGTGGAATCGGCCGAGGTGCGACCGGCTGTGCCGCCGAAGGATTCGTAACCGCGAGCGTGGGGTGGAACAGGCATCCTGGCAGTAAAGGTGACATATCCGCTGGTCACCAGTGTTATATGCAGGATGCGTGGAATCGGTGACCCCCGTGGCGCTACTTGTTAGCGTCACTGCCGTGCCCACGAATCAGCCCTCCTGCTGCTGTTCGTGTCGCGTCCTGCGTGGCTGACGTACGTCTGCTGACGTGCGCGGCCGAACCGAGCCGATGTGTCCCCTTCCCACGGTGTGCCCTGCCCTGCGCGCCGATCGGCCCGCACCGCGGGTCGACGTGTCTTCGAGGAATCCCACGATGAGCTTTAACCCCGGCGGCCTCGACCGCCGTAACTTCCTGCGCGCCGGCGGCATCGCCGCGGCGGCCATCTTCGGCGGCGCGGCGCTGGCGGCCTGCACCTCGGCCGTGTCGGAGCAGAAGGCAGGCGGCGACGGTGCCACGCCGGTGCGTGGCGGCACCTTGAAGGTGGGCATCCGCGAGGACCTGGTGCCCGCCAACCTGCTCACCAACACCGCCGCGACGCCGGTGCTCATCGGCCTGGTCTACGAATCGCTGATCCGCTATCCGAACGACAAGCTGGAACCGCAACCGCTGCTGGCGAAGTCGTGGCAGCTGGCCGCCGACGGCCGCTCGCTGAGCCTGGACCTGCGCGACGACGTCACCTTCCACAGCGGCCGCGCGTTCACCGCCAAGGACGTGGAATTCTCGATCCGCACCTACGCCGATGCCAAGTGGTCCGCGCAGCTGCGCGGCACCGCGGCCGCCGTCACCGGGTTCGACATCATCTCGCCGACCCGGATCGTGCTGCGGCTCGCGAACCCGCTCAGCAATATCTTCGACCTGCTCGACACCGTTCCGATCCTGGACAGCGAAACCGCCGATCAACTCGGCAGCGGCGAAAAGTACATCGGCACCGGGCCGTTCAAGTTCGTACAGCGGGTGCCGAATTCGCAGATCGTCTTCGAGAGGAATCCCACCTATCGGGTGCCCGAACGGCCCTATCTCGACCGGGTCGAGGTGTCGATCATCCCGGATCCGCAGGCGCTGTTGAACGCGCTGAAGTCCGGGCAGATCAACGTCGCGAGGGAACTTGCCTACCGTGATGCCGAAAACCTCGGCAAGACAGGCGGATTCCAGGTCCAGAACCTCGACGGCGCCGAACTGCAGGCCTATGTCGGCGTCAATGTCACCGAACCGTCGCTGGCCGATGTGCGAGTGCGGCAGGCCATCGCGTACGCGCTCGACCGCGAGCGAATCGTCGCCGAGGTGTTCCGTGGCGCGGGCTACCCGCTCAATGTGCCGTGGCCGAAGAACTCGCCCGCCTTCGACGAGGCGCGCAACACCCGCTACAGCCGTGACATCGGGAAGGCCAAGCAGCTGCTTGCCCAGACGGCCACACCGTCGAAGCTGCCGCTGACCTTCTATACCGCGCACGAGGAGATCGCCCAGATCGTGCAGGCCAACCTCGCCGAGGTCGGCATCGAGGTGACGCTCGACCCGGTGGACTCCGCGACCTTCGTCAAGCTGCTCACCGGCCAGCAGTTCCGTGGCCTGTGGGTCACCGATCACTCGTGGGCGCAGTTCGTGCCGTCGACGCTGACGGTGAGCGCGTACCCGTTCAATGCCCGCCGCAACGCCTCGCGCTACGAATCGCCCGCCTACACCGCGGCCGCGGATGCGGCATGGCAGTTGCCGCAGGGCACCGGACCCGACGCGGTGCGCGCCTTCCACGCGATCAGCGACCAGCTGCTCGAAGGCCTGTTCCTGATCGAGATCGGCGTGCGGTTCCAGCAGTACGCGAGCTCGAACAAGGTGCACGGTTTCGGCTGGACCAAGCGCCGCGAAACCTTGCTCACCGACACCTTCCTGTCATGACCCGCTACCTGCTGCATCGACTGCCCTCGGCGCTGCTGGTGCTGTTCGGCGCCTCGGTGCTGATCTTTCTGCTGCTGCGTCTGGTGCCGGGCGACCCGGCGACCATCCTGGCGGGCAACGACGCGACGCCCCAGTCGGTCGAGGCGATCCGGCACCAGCTGGGGCTGGACCGGTCGATTCCGGTGCAATACCTGAGCTGGCTCGGCGACCTGGTCACCCTCGACCTGGGCCGCTCATATCTCATCGGCGGCCAGATCAGCGACCTGGTCGGGCGGGGCGCCACCAACACCCTGGTGCTCACGGTGACCGCGCTGCTGCTGGCGGTGGTGGTGAGTCTGGCTGTCTCGACCGCGTCGGTGCTGTGGCCGAGCCGGTGGCTGAACACCGTTGTCGCCGCGGCGAACACGGTCGCCGTCGCGCTGCCGACCTTCGTCGTCGGACCGCTGCTCGTGCTCGTCTTCGCCGTCGCCATCCCGGTGCTGCCTGCGGGTGGTGTGCCGCCGGACGGATTCATCGCCCGGCCCGACATCGCCGTGCAGTACCTCTTGCTGCCCGCCATCTGCCTTGCGCTCCCGGTGGCGGCGGCGCTCACCCGGTTCCTCACCGAGTCGCTGCGTACCGAACTCGCCAAACCGTATGTGCTGACGGCACGTTCGCTCGGTGTCGCGCATCGCGAGATCGTCGCCCGCGGCGCGCTACGCAACGCGCTGCCGACCATGCTGACCGTGCTCGGCCTCCAAACCGGGCAGCTGCTCGGCGGCGCCGTGCTGGTGGAGGCCGCGTTCGTCTGGCCAGGCATCGGCCAGCTCATCGAACAGGGCATCAGCCGCCGCGACTACCCGCTCGTGCAGGTGCTACTGCTGTTGTCGGTGGCGGTGTTCGTGGTGATCCAGCTGATCACCGACATCGCGCACGCCTGGCTGGATCCGCGGATCCGGGTCGGAGGACGATCATGACTTCGATCGTCGAGAAACCGACTGTTGCCGAAGAGAATTCGCGCAAGTTCGGTTCGTTGCGTGCCTTGCAGAGCGGGCAGGGTCTGGCCGGCGTCCTGCTGGTCACCCTCGTCGCCGTGGCCGGTGTCTCGGCCGGGGTGCTGAGCGCCTACGACCCGCTCGCCCAGATCCCCGGCGCCAACCTCCTCGGGCCGAATGCCGAGCACTGGCTCGGCACCGACCACCTCAATCGGGACGTGGCGGCGCGCGTGCTCGCCGGCATCCGCATCAACCTGCTGATCGTGCTGCTCGCGGTACCCGTCGGCGCGGTGATCGGCTCGCTGGCCGGGCTGGCGGCGACCACGCACCCGATCGCCGACGTGGCCGCCCAGCGGGTCTTCGACCTGATTCTGGCGTTCCCCTCGCTGATCTTCGCGATCGCGCTCGCCGCCATCACCGGGCCCGGCTGGCACGCGGTCGTGATCGTCATCATCGCCGCCGAGATCCCGATCTTCGGCCGCCAGATCCGCACCGCCGTCCTTGCCGTGCGCGAGCAGCCGTTCGTCGAAGCGTCCGAGGTGATCGGCGCGGGCACCTGGTGGACGCTACGAAAGCATGTGCTGCCCCATGTGATCGAGCCGCTGGGCGTGCAGTTCGCGCTGTCGCTGTCGGTGGCGGTGTTCGTCGAGGGGGCGATGAGCTTCATCGGCATCGGGGTGCGGCCGCCGGAGCCGTCGCTCGGCTCGCTCATCGGTGAGTCGATCGCCAACCTCGACGCCAATCCGTGGATGGCGATCGGACCGCTGACCGTCGTCGCCGCGCTGACCCTCGGATTCCTGTTGATCGCCCAGGCATTGGGCCGGGCTAGGAGAGTGGCATGAGCACCCAGGCTGATCGGCCGGGCACCGACGACCCGGTGCTCGATATCGACGAGTTGATCGTCAGGTTCGGCGAGCGGACCGTCGTCGACCGGGTGAGTCTGCGGGTTCGCCGAGGTGAGGTGGTCGCGCTGGTCGGGGAATCCGGTTCAGGGAAGTCGCTCACCGCGCGATCGGTGCTCGGTCTCCTGCCCGGTACCGCCCGCGCCGCGGGATCTATCCTTCTCGCGGGCACGGAAGTCGTCGACGCGACGGAACCGGTGCTGCGTGGACTGCGCGGGACCACGGCGGCCATGGTGTTCCAGGAGCCGCAGACCGCGCTGAACCCGGTCCAGAAGATCGGCACCCAGCTCGTGCAGGCATTGCGGGCGCACGGCACGACCGACAAGGGCGCCGCCCGGGCTCGCGCGATCGAACTGCTCACCGCCGTCGACATCCCCGAGCCCGAGAAGCGGCTCGACTGGTATCCGCACCAGCTCTCCGGCGGTCAGAAGCAGCGCGTCGTCATCGCCCTGGCCCTGTCCGGCGACCCCGCGCTGCTCATCGCCGACGAACCGACCACCGCGCTCGATGTGACCGTTCAGGCCGAGATCCTCGACCTGCTGCGGTCACTGCAGCGTGAGCGGGGCACGGCCATCCTGTTCATCACCCACAACCTCGGTGTGGTCGCGGAGATCGCCGACCGGGTCGTGGTGATGCGGGCTGGGCAGGTGGTTGAGCAGCAGACGGTGTTCGGGTTGTTCGGTGCGCCGGGGGAGGAGTACACGCGGACTTTGCTGGCTGCGGTGCCACGTCTGCCCGCGGTCTCTGTGCGCGGGGCTGGTCCGCATGCGAGTGGGGCCGGTGAGCCGGAGTCGACGCGGGGTGCTGATGACGGACCCGCGGCCATATCCGGGGCGGGCGATGACGGGCACCCTTCGGGTGATGTGGAGGCCGCAGAACACGCAGCGGGCGATATCGAAGCCGGCGGGCATGCTGTGGGGGCCGACGGTGACGCGCTCGCTCCGGGTGATGATGGCGGCAGTGCCGGTGATACGGGCGGATCGGCTATCGCCGAGTCCGCTGGAACGGCGAGCCGCGGCAACGCCGGTGGTGCTGCCAAGGACGCGACCGGGGACGAAGCCGGGGTGACGGAACCGGCTGTCCGGCGGATCCTGCGTCGAGTGATCCTGCGCGAACCCGCGGTCGTCGCCGAAAAGGGCGGCGGTGCAACCGAACCCGACTATCGCGATGTGTTGCGCATCGACGACCTTTCGGTGGTGTATCCGGGATCCCATGGCGCAGCCGCTTTCCCCGCGCTGCAGGACGTCTCGCTCACCCTCGGCCCGCGCGAGGTGCTGGGTCTGGTGGGTGAATCCGGGTCGGGCAAGAGCACTCTGGGCCGCACCGCGCTCGGGCTTGTGCCCGCGTCATCGGGAACTGTCGAGTTGCAGGGTGTTGCGCTGGCCGGACTGTCGCCGCGCGAGATACGTGGGTTGCGCAAGAATGTCGCGCTGGTCCATCAGGACGTGAGCGCCTCGCTCGATCCGCGGCGCAGCGTCGC
Organism: Nocardia sp. NPDC055029; assembly: GCF_053608525.1. Taxonomy (NCBI): domain Bacteria; kingdom Bacillati; phylum Actinomycetota; class Actinomycetes; order Mycobacteriales; family Nocardiaceae; genus Nocardia; species Nocardia sp. NPDC055029. Next base: position 13,643 of record NZ_JBSGVQ010000053.1, on the reverse strand, counting down.
CGACGCGATCGGGGAACCGCTGCGGGTGCATCGGGCCGCCTCGGGTGCGCTGTTACGGGCGAAGGTCGGGGATCTGCTCGAATCTGTCCGGCTGCCACGGGATTACGCACAGCGGCGGCCGGGAGAACTGTCCGGTGGGCAGCGTCAGCGGGTGGCTTTGGCGCGCGCACTCGCGCTGGCGCCGCGACTGCTGGTGGCCGATGAGCCGACCAGTGCGCTGGATGTGTCGGTGCAGGCGCAGGTGCTCGATCTCTTCGCCGACCTGCGTGCCGAATACGGCTTCGCCAGCCTGTTCATCAGCCACGATCTGGCCGTTGTGCACCAGGTCGCCGACCGGGTTGTGGTGCTGCGGCAGGGCCGGATCGTCGAAACCGGCGAGGTAGGTGCCGTGTTCGCCGCACCGGCCCAGGAGTACACCCGCCGCCTGCTCGCTGCGGTGCCCGCTCCCGATCCTTCGACGGCTCGCCGTCAGCGGGACGAATCCGCGGCGACCGCGCTACAGCGCGTCGGGGCCTGACGTGGACGAGCCGCCGGAAGGGGAACCGGCGGCTCGTCGACACACGTAGATCAGTGATGGCCGGGGCGGCGCTGTTCACGCCGATCGTCCTGGCCTGCTCGCGTCATGCCTTGCGAGTCATCGCCCATCTGGTCCTGCCGCTGTTGCTGCTGCTGCCGCGGCATCTGCTTGGGCATTTTCTTAGGCGCTTTCTTAGACTTGTCAGCCATCTCCACACGGTCCTTTCCGAGGGATAGTGTTTCGCCTAACGCGCCTACGATAACCAGCGCAATTGCACTCCGGTAGAGGTGCGCGAAAAATGGCATTCCGACCAGGGAATTCGCGGCGTGTCGATATCCGCCGATTAATCCACGATCATTATTTGCCAACGCATGAATTGCGCGAAATTCCCCCGTCATCGACGGTTTGTGATTCGGTATGGGGCTCAATTGTGTAGCGGTAGGAACTCGACGACGGTGCCGTCGGTGGCTTCCGGGGGGACGATGACCAGGCCGTCGCGGTCGATCAGGCCGGCGAGGTGGGCGGTGCGGACGGAGACGTCGCCGGTGTAGCCGCCTTCGGGGGCGTGGCGGGCTGGGGTGATTCGCTGGATGGGGCCAGCGATGTCGGCGGCGTTGTGCAGGGGGCCGCGGAGAGAGCGGGGCGGGGGTGCTGCGGTGCGGCCCGCGACTATCGAGGGGGTGAGGGCCAGGAGGACGGCTATGGCGGCGAAGGGGTTGCCGGGGAGACCGAGAATGGTTGGGCCGGTCGGGAGTTCGGCTACGACGGTGGAACCGCCTGGGCGCATGGACAATCGCGGGACCACGATGCGGGCTTCGGCGCGGGCGATCGCGGTGCGAAGTTGATCGGCCGCCCCGCCGCCGGTGGCGCCGACGACCACCAGGAGGTCGAAACCTGCGGTGGCGGTGAGCATGTCGTCGAACCCGTGGGCGGTGTCGCGGAGGTGGACGCGGTCGACGACGTGGACGCCGAGACCGGCGAGGATGTCGGGGAGTACCGGGCCGATGGAGTCGCGGGTCTGGCCGGTTTGCAGGGGGCCGGTGCTGCGGATCTCGTCGCCGGTCATCACGATGCGGGCGCGGACGGGACCGCGAACCAGGCCGGAGGTGACCTCTACCGAGGCGGCCGCCGAGCGGAGCGCGGTGGTGACCCGGGTGCCCGCGGGGGCGAGGAGGTCGCCGACCATCTGGTCCTCGCCGCGCTTGCGGACGTCGCTGCGGTGCGCCGTGCCGGGGCGGCGGCCGAGTTCGTCGCCGGTGATCGCGGCGAACTCGTCGCGCAGGACCGACGTGGTGCCGTCGGGGACATGCGCACCGGTGGCGATCCGGATAGCCTCACCGGGCAGCAGGCCGACCGGCCGGGCACCGCCCGCGAAGCCGATGTCGCGGCGCAGCCGCCAGGGGCCGTCGCCGCACACGGCGAAGCCGTCCATCGCGGAGACGTCGAAGCGGGGTAGTGCGCCCGCGGCGATGATCGGTGCGGCGAGCGTCGCGCCGCCGACCTCGCTCAGGTTGGCCTCGTAGGCGACCAACGGGGTCAACTCGGCGGTCAGGCGCGCTCTGGCTTCGGTGAGGTCGAGCCGGGTCGTCGGTTGGTGGGCCATCATCTCGCGGGCGCGGTGGACCTCTTCGTCGGTGTCGCAGTCCGCGGTGCCGGGTAGCTCGACGAAAGTCGTCTCGGTGGGCACGATCGCCTTCATCGGCTGGTTCACCAGGGAATCGAGCCCGGCCAGCGCGGCCGCGAGGGCGGTGCGCCGCCAGACGCCGACGAGATACTGGGGACGTCCGGAACTGTCGATCGCGAAGACCGCGTCGGTGGTGGATTCGGCTGCCCGGCGGAGCAATTCGCGCACGGTGTCGGCGGTGAGGAACGGCATGTCCGCGGCGAGCACCACGATCCAGGGCGCCGAATCGGGACCCAGCGCGCTGAGACCGGTGCCGATCGCCGCGACCGGCCCCGAACCCGGCGGCACCTCACGGACCTGCTGAATCCGGGCAGCCAGCTCCGGCCGATGCGGCCCGACCACCACCATCTCGCCGCACTCGCGCACCGAGTCCAGCGCCGCGTCGAGCATCGACCGGCCGCCGATCACGATCGCGGGCTTGTCGACACCGCCCATCCGGCTGGCCCGCCCGCCCGCGAGCACGATCGCGTCGGCGGCGGTCATCGGCTGATTCGGCGTTGGGGGATCGGCACAAATGTCATGCTAGCCGTGCGTGAAGCCGGCGCCCGGCGCCCGGCGGCTGAGTTCCGCGCATGAGGTCGAGGTTCTCGCGAATACTGCGGCGTGCCTGGGCCGAGCGTCACAGCCTGGCTGTGCGGAGCTCTGCCCGGCCGTCGGTGATCGGGACGCCTTCCTCGGCGAGCAGCCGCAGCTGGCGGGCTGCCAGATGGGCGGCGGGGCGACCGGAAGCGCCGATGACCCGGTGCCAGGGGAGGTCGGCGGAGTCTGTGCGCATGATCCAGCCGACGGTGCGGGCGGAGGACAGGCCCGCGGCATGGGCGATGTCGCCGTAGGTGGCGACGCGGCCGGGCGGGATCGCGGCGACCAGCGCGCGGACCCGTTCGACCTGTTCCTCCGTGGTGGCCGCCATCGCCTACAGGGCCGCGGCGATCAAGGCGGCGGCTTCGGCGGGTCGCGCCTGGGCGACCATGTGATCGCAGTCCCAGACTTCGACGGTGAGCCGGTCGCCGAGGTGGGCGGACAGCGCGGCGAGGAACTCGCCGGTGACATACGGCGGCTGCACCTTCGCCGCCCGCACGAGCACGGTCGGCAGATCGGCGGGCGGCAGCACGAACGGCCGGGCCAGCTGACCCCAGTAGGAGGTGATCGCCGGCTGGAAGATCCGCCAGCCGACCCGGCCGCCCTCGGTGGGCACCAGGTGCTCGGCCAGCTCGCGCTCCAGGACCGCCGGGTCCACCTCGTCGGGACTCCAGGCGCTGTGCTGCTTGTCCGACCTGGCCTCGGCGATGTCGGTGTAGTCAGGGGAGGCCAGGTTGGCGAGCGCGACCTGTTCGATCAGCTTGGGATCGATGCCGATCGCGGGATCGAGCAGGACCAGCGCGCGCACCAGTTCGGGATGGCGCCGGGCGAGGTGGATGCCTGCCGCGCCGCCGAAGGAATGTCCGGCCACGACGACCGGGCCGTCGGTCTCGGCGCGCAGCAGCGTGGCGAGGTCGTCGACGATCGTCTCGAAATCCCACGGCGGCAGCGAGCTGGATCGGCCGTGTCCGCGCAGGTCGGGGGCGATGACCCGGGCCCGGGGAAGGTGCTCGGTGGCGAGGGTTTCCCAACGGTTGCCGTGGCCGGTGAGACCGTGCAGGGCGAGGACGACGGGGCCGTCGGCGGGGCCGAAACGGTGCACATGAAGCGAGGACACGACAGCCATTCTGGCCGGTCGCGCACGGTCGCGCAGCGTGTCTGTCCGGCAGGGGGGTGCTGGCGTGTCGTACTGGTCTGTTGCAATAGCCGACGTGGTGCGATCGGATAGCTCGGTGCGACTAGTGCGCCGGACGACGCGGGCGCCCCGGCCGCGGGCTTGGGGCGCCCCTGTTCGCGCGCTGTTCGCCGAGCAGGCCCAGCCGGCGCCGCCACGTCCGGGCTGGCTGCCGTGGCAGGTCCTCGGCGGGCCGGGCACCGGGAAGACCGCCCTGCTCGTCGACCTGGTGACCGCGCGGATCACCGACGGCGCCGACCCCGCATCGATCCTGGTCCTGACCCACACCAAGCAGGCCGCCGCCGCGCTGCGCGACGCGATCACCGCCCAGCTCGGCCCGCACGCGGGCGGCATTCCCGGCGCGAGCAGGGAACCGATGGTGCGGACGCTGCACTCCTACGCGTTCTCGGTGCTGCGCCGCCACGCCGACCTGCACGGCAATCCGCCGCCCCGGCTGCTCACCGGCGCCGAACAGGACGCGGTGTTGCGCGAGATGCTGCGCGGCGACCTCGCCGACATCGAGGCGGGCGCGCGCGGTCTGTGGCCGCCGCGGCTGCAACCCGCGCTGGCGCTGGGCGGATTCGCCGAGCAACTCCGCGACCTGATGTTGCGGGCCACCGAACGCGGGCTCGGCCCCGAAGACCTGATGGCGCTGGGGCGCGAACACGACAACGACGCCTGGGTGGCGGCGGGCCGGTTCTTCCAGCGCTATGAAGAGGCGTCGATGCTGCGGTGGTCGGTCGGTGTCGCGGCGCCGGAGGCGACAGCGCCCGCCCTCGACGCGGCCGAGCTGGTCGGGGCGGCGCTCGACGCGCTGGCCGGTGACCGGAACCTGCTGGCCGCCGAACGTGACCGGACCCGCTCTCTGCTCGTCGACGACGCCCAGCATCTCGACCCGCAGGCCGCGACCCTGGTGCGCGCCATCGGCAGTGGTAGTGCGAGCACGGTGATCACGGGTGACCCGGATCAGAGTGTGTTCACCTTCCGCGGTGCCGATTCGCGCTTCCTGGTCGATATCGACACGCTGCCGCAGCGGCGAATCATCTTGCGGAACAACCATCGCAGTGGTGCGCCGATCCGCCTCGCGACCGCCCGGATCGCGGCGCGGTTGCCGGGCAGCGCGCGTCATCGGGTGCTGCCAGGGCAGGAGTCGCGACCGGCGGAACCCGCGACGCCTGCCGACTTCGAAGGCGCGGAGCCGGATTCGGCGATCAGTGGTGAGATACCGGAGCTGTTCGCGCACGGCGGTCCGGATCTCGAGGACCAGAGCGGTGCGACCGAGGTCGACGAGTCGAGCGTGCGGGTTCGCGTGCTGTCGACAGCGGCCAAGGAGGCCGCGCTCATCGCCGACCATCTGCGGCGGGCGCACCTGACCGACGGGATTCCGTGGTCGTCGATGGCGGTGATCGTGCGGTCGGTGCCGCTGTCGCTCGCACCACTGCGGCGTGCGCTGCTGGCGGCGGGTGTGCCGGTGCGCAGGCCTGCGGTGGCCGAGCCGCTCGCGCGCAGGCGCGGTGCGGCGTGGATGGTGCTGGCACTGCGGGTACTGCTGGCGGGTGATCCGTCGCGGCCGGGGTCGCGCCGCGCGATCGATGCCATGTTCTCGCCGGAAGACGCGATGGATCTGCTCGCCGGACCGCTCGGTGGCGCCGATCAGATCGCACTGCGCCGGTTGCGTCGCGGTGTCCGGCGCACCGTCCTCGATCTGGAACGCACCGGGGCGCTGGCCGCCGCCGACCCGTACGCCGACGCCGCCGACCAGTTCCTGCTGTGGGGCGAGGCGCCGCCACCGCCGCCGGAAATGCCTGAGCCGGAACCGAACCCGATCGATGACGAATGGCTGCCGCCGGAACCCGACCCCGAGGATCCGCTGCGTCCCGACCCCGAACCCGACTGGGACGTCGCCGAACGCCTTCCCGACGACATCGACATCCTCGACGCCGAAACCCTGCCCGCCGCACCGCCGGTCGAGATGGGTCCGCCACGGCCGGAACCGGAACCGCCCGCGGTACCGCTGATCGACCAGTCCTCGGCCGAAGTGCTGCGCGACCTGATCGTCGGCATCGGCGAGGAGCGGCTGCTCGACGGACTCACCGAGGTGGAGGCCGCGCCGCTGCAACGCGTGCTGCGCGCCGTGCGCAAGGCCAGGGAGACCCAGGCCAGGGGGCAGGGCCTCGAAGACGTGCTGTGGACCCTGTGGACCAGCTCGCGGCTGGAACGGCGCTGGTTCCGCCAGTCCCGCCGGGGTGGCGCCGCGGGCATGCAGGCCGATCGCGATCTCGACGCGGCTGTCGAATTGTTCGACGCCGCAGCGGCTTACGTCGACCGGTTGCCCAAGGCCAGTATCGAGGGTTTCGTCGAATACCTGCTGCACCAGCAGATTCCGCAGCAGGGCAGGCCGCTGACCGCCGAGGGTGAGGCGGTATCGCTGCTCAGCGCGCACGCCGCGGCCGGGCGGGAATGGGATGTGGTGGCGGTCGCCGCTGTGCAGGAGGGTATCTGGCCCAATCCGCGCGCCAGGGGCACCCTGCTGCACACCGAGGACCTCGTCGACCTGGTCGCCGGGGTGGATCCCGGTGCGACGACGAGCCGGGCCGCGCCGATCCTCGCCGAGGAACGCAGGCTGCTGCTCGTCGCGTGCAGCAGGGCGCGGCGATCGCTGCTGGTCACCGCCGTCGAATCCGCCGCAGGGGACCAGGATCTCGTGCCGTCGCGGTTCCTCACCGAACTGCTCGGCGACGACGACACCGGCGAACCCGGCGCACTGCCCGTCGCCGATCCCGGTCGCGCGCTGGTGATGCACGCGCTCGTCGCCGAATTGCGCGGCGTGGTCTGCGATCCCACCACCGCACCCGACCGGCGCGACCGGGCCGCCCATCAGCTGGCCCGGCTCGCCGACGCCGGTGTCCCCGGCACCGACCCGGGCGACTGGTACGGCACCGCCGACCTCAGTTCCGACCGGGAACTGTGGGACGACGACGATTCCCCGATCGGGCTGTCCCCGTCGACGGTCGAACTACTGCGCACCTGCCCGCTGCGCTGGGCGCTGGAACGCCACGGCGGCACCGACGGCGACAACCCGCACGCCGTCAAGGGCAACCTCGTGCACACGCTGGTGCAGGCGCTGGCCGGTGAGGTGCCGGAGGCGCAGGTCCGCGCCGCGCTCGACCAGGCGTGGAAGACGGTCGACCCGGCCACCGGCTGGCATTCCCGGCAGGAACTGCGCCGCACCGAGGCGATGCTGGAGACCTTCCTCGCCTGGGTGCGCACCACCCGCGGCGAGCTCACCCAGGCCGGTGTGGAGGTGCCGGTGGACTGCGTGCTGCCCGCGCGGGCGGACGACGAACGCGCCGTGCGGATCCGCGGCCGCATCGACCGGCTGGAACGGGATGCGCAGGGCCGGTTCGTGATCGTCGACGTGAAGACCGGCAAGACACCGGTCAGCGCGAAGGCCGTCGCCGATCATGCCCAGCTGGCCACCTACCAGGTGGCGGCCGCCCACGGCGCGCTGAACGAGGAGGAGTCCGACGGGTCGCCGGTCGCCGATCCCGGTGGCGCGCGGCTGGTCTATGTCGCCAAGCCGCACAACAAGACCGGCGCCACCGAACGCGCTCAGACCGCACTGGACACCGAAGGTCTCGAGACCTGGCGCGACACGATCCACGACGCCGCCGGCGCCACGCGCGGGCCCGGATACCTGGCCGTGCGCAACGACGGGTGCAGGCACTGTCCCGTCGCGGGCAGTTGCCCGGTGCAGGACACCGGACGGCAGGTGACCGACGAGTGAGCGGTGTGCGCGTCACCCCGCAACGGCTGGCCGACGCGCTCGGCCTGCCGCCACCGACCGCCGAACAGGCGGCCGTCATCGCCGCGCCGCCGGGACCGACGCTGGTCGTGGCGGGCGCGGGCGCGGGCAAGACCGAGACGATGGCCGCGCGCGTGGTGTGGATGGTGGCCAATCAGCTGGTGGCGCCCGACGAGGTACTCGGCCTCACCTTCACCCGGAAAGCCGCCCAGCAGCTGACTTCCCGCATCCGCACCCGCCTCGCGCGGCTGGCAGGCGCGCCGCTGGTCCGCGAGATCGACCCGACCGGTGCGCTGCGGACGCTGATCTCCGGCGCCGAACCCGAGATCAGCACCTATCACTCGTACGCGGGCAGACTGCTCACCGCGCACGGCCTGCTGCTGCCGGTGGAGCCATCGGCAGCGCTGCTCACCCAGACCCAGCTGTGGCAGCTCGCGCACGAGGTGGTGCGGTCCTGGGACGGTGACCTCGACACCGACCGCACACCGGTATCGGTGACCGAGGCGGTCCTCGCGCTGTCCGGGCAGCTCGCCGAGCATCTGGTGGAACCGGAACAGCTGGCCGAGGCACACGCCGAGCTGGAAAAGCTGGTCTACACGCTGCCCGCCGGGCCGCGACAGCGCGGCGGGCCGAGCAAGGCGCTGACCGCCGTCGTGGATGCGCAACGGGAGCGGGTGGAGCTGCTGCCCCTGGTCCGCCAACTCGCCGAAGCCCTGAATCGCCGTGGCGCACTCGATTTCGGTTCGCAGATGTCCCTGGCAGCGCAACTGGCGGTCGACCACCCGGAGGTCGCCGCTGCCGAACGCGCGAGATTCAAACTGGTCCTGCTCGACGAATACCAGGACACCGGCCACGCCCAGCGAGTGCTGCTGTCGGCCCTGTTCGGCAACGCCGAGGCCGTGCGACAAGACCGCCCTCGCCCGGTGCGCGTGCGTGGACGTGCGTCTACCGCCCAGACGCCGGACGCCGACATGTTGTGGGGCCCAGCGGATCACCTGGACTCGGCGGAATCCGGCCAGCTCACCGGAGTTCGCGGCGACGACCGGGATGGCGGGCGCGCCCACGGTGCTGTCGACGGTGACCTCAGCAGCGCACCCGAAGGCGGCATGGTGGGGCGCGGGGCCGGCGCGGTCTCGGATGAGCAGCCACCTGGCCGCAAGGCCAGACCAGGCGCTGGGCAATTCGTTGCAGGCACGAGCGAACCGGCGGAAGCTGCGTCGGGTGGTGACACCCTCGCCGTGACAGCGGTTGGTGACCCGATGCAGTCGATCTACGGCTGGCGTGGTGCCTCGGCAGCCAACCTCCCTCGCTTTGCGACCGATTTCCCCACGGCACCGGGTCTCCCCGCACCGATCCTGCCGCTGCTGACCAGTTGGCGGAACCCGCCGGAGGCACTCGCACTGGCGAACCTGGTTGCCGATCCGCTGCGACTGCGGGCCAAGGCCGCGGGTGGGGCGACGGTCGACGCGTTGCGGGCCAAACCGGAGGCGCATCCGGGGATTGTGGAGCTGGCGCTCACCGAAACCGTTGCCCAGGAGCGTGACTGGATCGCCGAGCGGATCGCGCGGGAATGGGCGGCGGCGCGGGTAGCCGAGCAGCCGCCACCGACCTCGGCGGTGCTGATCCGGCGCAATGCGGACGCGGCTCCGATCGCGGAAGCCCTGCGCGAACAAGGGCTACCGGTCGAAATTGTCGGCCTCGGTGGACTACTGGCGACACCGGAGGTCGCCGATATCGTCGCCACCCTCCGGTTGATCGCCGAACCAGGCACCGGAAGCGCCGCGATCCGGATTCTCACCGGTGCGCGCTGGCGGCTCGGCGTCGCCGACCTGGCCGCGCTGGCCCGGCGTGCGCGGATGCTGTCGATCGGCAGCCTGTCCGGCGACGCGTCCAGCGCCATCACCGACGCGGCCGGGCTGGCGACGGCACTGCGTGAGGTCGCACCGGAACCCACCGAGCAGGCAGGACTGGCCGACGCCATCGCCGATCCCGGTGCGCCGGACCAGTATTCGGACGCTGGATTCGCACGCATCCTCGCGCTGGGCGAAGAGCTGGCCGCCTTGCGTGAACGCAGCGGTCAGCCGCTGGTCGAGCTCGTCGCCGATGTCGAACGCACCATCGGCGTCGGCGTGGAAACCCAGGCCAGACGTGCCATCGCCGGTGGTGGTGCCGGTCGTGAGCACCTCGATGCCTTCGCCGAGGTGGTGGCCGGCTACGCGGCCGACTCGCGGGCGTCGCTGAGTGGCCTGCTGGCGTTCTTCACCGCCGCCGAGTCGGTCGAAAACGGTTTGGAGCCTGGTGAAGTGGAGGTCGCGCGCGATCGTGTGCAGGTGCTCACCGTGCACGCTGCCAAGGGCTTGGAATGGGAGGTCGTCGCCGTGCCGCACGTGAGCGCGTCGGTGTTCCCGTCGACGACCGCGCTGAGCACCTGGCTCGGCGCGCTCACCGAACTGCCCACCTCCCTGCGCGGCGACCGCGCCCAGCCCGACGCGTCCGAGGGCGTGCCCGTTCTCGACCTGAGCCGGGTGGGGGATCGCGCCGAACTCGAGCACGCCATCGCCGGGCACAAGGAGGCGCTCAAGAGTCGCCGGCTCGACGAGGAACGACGGCTGTTCTACGTGGCGCTGACCAGAACCGAACGGGTACTGCTGGTTTCGGCCTACTACTGGCCCGAGACCGGCACCGCGCAAAAGGGTCCGTCGGATTTCCTGCTCGAACTGAAACAGGCCAACGAGGACACCGGCAGCGCGGCCTTCGGCGTCGCCACCATCGCCCGCTGGGACGACCAGCCGCCGCCCGACGCCGTCAACCCGTTCGCCGACAATCCGCCCACCGCCCAGTGGCCGCGCGACCCACTCGGCGGCCGCCGCGACCCGATCGAACAGGGCGCCGCGCTCGTCCGCGAGGCGCTCGAACAGTTGCGTTCGGGCCCAGCCGATCCCGAGACGGACGACGAGGACGATCCGGAGGGCTGGGCCACCGACGTCGACGCCCTGCTCGCCGAATTCACCGCCGCCGAACTCGCCGAACAACAGGTGGAGCTGCCCGGCCAGCTGCCGGCCACCGCGCTCGTCGAACTGCGTGCCGACCCCACCCGGCTGGCGGCCCGCCTGCGCCGCCCGCTGCCCTATCCGCCGAACCCGATGGCCCGGCGCGGCACCGCCTTTCACGCCTGGGTGCAGTCCTGGTTCGGCACCGAGCAGCTGCTCGGCCTCGACGAACTGCCCGGAGCCGCCGACAGCACGACCGAACTGGGCCGCGCCGACCAGGAACTCGCCGCCATGCAGGCCGCGTTTCGCCGGTCGCCGTGGGCGCACCGCAACCCGATCGACGTCGAGGTGCCGTTCGAGACCAGCATCGCGGGCACCGTCATTCGCGGCCGGATGGACGCCGTGTTCGCCGAACCCGGCGGTCGCTGGCTGGTGGTCGACTGGAAGACCGGCGCCGAACCCGGTCCCGCCGACGAAGCCGCCGTCGCCGTGCAGCTGGCGGTCTACCGCCTCGCCTGGGCGCGGCTGATGGCCGCCCGCACCGGCGCCACCGAGGACCAGATGCTCCAACGAGTCGGCGCGGCATTCCATTACGTCCGTTCCGGCCGCACCATCGCCCCCGCCGACCTCGCGGGACCGCAGGAGCTCGAGCAGCTCATCCGCGACGCCGCTCCGGCCCCGGATGTCGAATGAGCCCGGCGCGCGGGAACACAGTAGGCTCCCGGTTTGTGCCGGAGCCTGACGAAATCGGTGCCGGGCCGAGCGAAAGGAGGGGGCGATGTTAGGGGACAAGGTCGGCCCGATCGGGCTCAGCAGCAGCCCGGACTACGCGCTGGTCGGTTTGTTGCGGATCCCCGCGGCACAGACCAGTCCGTGGTGGTCGCTCACCCGCCGCGTCCTGTTCGCGATCGCCCTGCTGTTCACCGCGGCGATCGTGGTGTATGTCGGCCGCGACGGCTACAACGACAACGCAGGCGGCGAGCTGTCGTTCCTCGACGCGCTGTACTACGCCACCGTCTCGCTGTCGACGACCGGCTACGGCGACATCTCCCCGTTCTCTCCGTCGGCGCGACTGATCAACACGATCGTCATCACCCCCCTGCGCATCCTGTTCCTGATCGTGCTGGTCGGCACCACCCTCAGCGTGCTCACCGAACGGTCGCGGCAGGCGTTCAAGATTCAGCGATGGAGGCACACCGTGCGCAATCACACCGTCGTCGTCGGCTACGGCACCAAGGGACGCACCGCGATCGACGCCATGCTCGGCGACGGGGTGCAGCAGTCGGAGATCGTGGTGGTCGACACCGACGCCGTGGCACTCGAACAAGCCGCGAACGCGGGCCTGGTCACCGTGCACGGCTCGGCCACCAAATCCGATGTACTGCGGCTGACCGGTGTGCAGCGGGCCGCCTCCGTCATCGTCGCGACCAATCGCGACGACACGGCCACGCTGGTGACGCTCACCGCCCGCGAACTGAACAAGACGGCCAAGATCGTCGTCGCCATCCGCGAGGCCGAGAACACCCACCTGGTGCGCCAGTCCGGCGCCGACTCGGTGGTCGTGTCCTCGGAGACCGCGGGCAGGCTGCTCGGCATCGCCACCACGACGCCCACCGTCGTGGAGATGATGGAGGATCTGCTGACGCCCGAACAGGGGTTCGCGGTCGCCGAACGTGAGGTCGAACCGGGTGAGATCGGCGGATCGCCGCGGCACCTCAGCGACATCGTGCTCGGCGTGGTGCGCGGCGGCGACCTGATCCGGGTGGGTGAACCCGAGGTGGACGCGCTCGACGCGGGCGACAAGCTGCTCTACATCCGGCGCGCCGGGAAGTAGTCGGCGGCCAGGCGTAGCTCCGGCCATGCGCAGGTCTTCGGACGGCTGCGCCGGGCTGCGCCCACTATGCTCGGCATTGTGCCGTTCCGACTGAAAGACGTTCCGCTGCTGTCGCGTTCCACCATCGATCGAGCCGAGCACGTCCGGCTCGATCCCGATGCCCTGCGCGAAGGCTGGGGTAAAGCGAAGGTCCTGCGTGTCGACGCGCGCGGGCGGGTGCGGGTCGAGAGCGCCGGTGTCGTCCTCGACGCGGCCGTCACGATCGCCGAACAGCCGGGTCCCGGCGCGGTCTTCCTCGGCGTCGTCGAGGGCAGCCACCTGTGGGCCGTGCGCGAGCCCGAACTCGACGGAACGCTGAAGGATCTGCGAGCGCTCGGCGCTGTCGACGACTTCACCGCCGACCTGCTCGCCACGGCCTACGCACTGCTGAACTGGCACGATCACGCCGGATTCCACGGCGGCGACGGCACTACGACCACGCTGGCGCGGGCGGGCTGGTCCCGGCTCACCGCGGACGGTGTCGAGGAGTTCCCGCGCATCGACCCCGCCATCATCTGCCTGGTGCACGACGGCGCCGACCGCGTGCTGCTTGCCCGCCAGCACACCTGGCCCGCGACGATGTTCTCGCTGCTGGCGGGGTTCGTGGAAGCGGGCGAGTCGCTCGAGCACTGCGTCGAGCGTGAGGTCCGCGAGGAAGTGGGCGTCGACGTGCGCGAGGTCACCTACCTCGGCAGCCAGCCGTGGCCGTTCCCGCGCTCGCTCATGGTCGGCTTCGCCGCGGTCGGCGATCCGGAGCAGGAGCTGGTGTTCTCCGACGGCGAGATCGCCGAGGCGCACTGGTTCACCCGCGACGAAGTCCGAGCCGCACTCCAGATCGGGGACTGGTCGGCGAAGGACACCGGCGCGCGGCTGCTGGTGCCCGGTTCGATCTCGATCGCACGCACGATCATCGAATCCTGGGCGGAATAGTTGGAGCGCTGGCGCGCTCGAGTTCGCGGCCCCTTGTGTCCCGCCGGTCAGGTACCGGTGCTTGCTCCTTCGTCGCCTACGCACCGGCACC
>NZ_JBSGVQ010000052.1:0-42423 GCF_053608525.1 Nocardia sp. NPDC055029 | reverse complement strand
GTGATGGGCGGCAAGGTCGTGCACTGCGGTGACGCCGGTGTCGGCCAGGCCGCCAAGATCTGCAACAACATGCTGCTCGGGATCTCCATGATCGGGTTGTCCGAGGCGCTGGTGCTCGGTGAGCAGCTCGGCCTGAGCCACCAGTCGTTCTTCGACGTGGTCTCCACCGCCTCCGGCCAGAGCTGGGCGCTGACCAGCTACTGCCCGGTCCCCGGGCCGGTGCCCGCGAGCCCGGCCAACAACGACTACCAGCCCGGCTTCGCCACCGCGCTGATGTCGAAGGACCTCACCCTGGCCGCGAACGCGTTGCGCGCCAACGGCATCGACGGACAGCTCGGCGCACTGGCCGCCGCGATCTACGAGCGGTTCAACCAGACCGACGCGGGTCGCGACTTCTCCGCGATCATCACCGACATCCGGGACCGCTCCGGGGAGGGAACCGAATGACCGAGTACGACACGATCCTGCTCGAACGCAAGAACCGGGTCGGCTGGATCACCCTCAACCGGCCGAAAGCCCTCAACGCGCTCAACACCCAGGTCCTCGACGACATCGTCGCCGCCCTGGACGAGCTCGAGCGTGACGACGAGATCGGCGCGGTCGTGATCACCGGCTCCGCCAGGGCTTTCGCGGCGGGCGCCGACATCAAGGAGATGCAGCCCAAGTCGTACATGGATATGTTCATGGACGACTTCTTCGCCCGCTGGGACCGGCTCGCGCAGTTCCGCAAGCCGACCGTCGCCGCGGTCGCGGGGTACGCCCTCGGCGGTGGCTGTGAGCTCGCCATGCTCTGCGACATCCTGATCGCCGCCGACACCGCGCAATTCGGTCAGCCCGAGATCAAGCTCGGCGTGATCCCCGGCATCGGCGGCTCCCAGCGGCTGACGCGCGCGGTCGGCAAGGCCAAGGCGATGGACCTGGTGCTGACCGGGCGGAACATGGGCGCCGAGGAAGCCGAACGGGCGGGTCTCGTCTCGCGCGTCGTCCCCGCCGACGACCTGCTCGACGTCGCCGCCGAGGTCGCCGAGACCATCGCGGCCAAGTCGCTGCCGGTCACCATGATCGCCAAGGAAGCGGTGAACCGGTCCTTCGAGACCACCCTCGCCGAGGGAATCCGCTTCGAGCGCCGCGTCTTCCACTCGCTGTTCGCGATCGAGGACCAGAAGGAAGGCATGAACGCCTTCGTCGACAAGCGGCCCCCGCACTTCACCCATCGCTGACCTGTCACCCGACACAGTTTCGAGGAACCATGACCGAGGCATTCATCTACGACGCGATCCGCACCCCGCGCGGACGCGGCAAGAAGAACGGCGCCCTGCACGGCGTCAAACCGCTCGACCTGGTGGTCGGGCTCATCGAGGAGCTCAAGGTCCGCTATCCCGGGCTCGACCCGGCGGCCATCGATGACATCGTCCTCGGCGTGGTCTCCCCGGTCGGCGACCAGGGCGCCGACATCGCCAAGACCGCCGCGCTCGCCGCCGGACTGCCCGACACGGTCGCCGGCGTGCAGCTCAACCGGTTCTGCGGTTCGGGCCTCGAGGCGGTCAACACCGCGGCGCAGAAGGTGCGCTCGGGGTGGGAGCAACTGGTGATTGCCGGTGGCGTGGAATCGATGTCGCGCGTCCCGCTCGGCTCCGACGGTGGTGCGTGGGCGATGGACCCGGTCACCAACTACCAGACCTACTTCGTGCCGCAGGGCATCGGCGCCGACCTGATCGCCACCATCGAGGGCTTCACCCGCGAGGATGTCGACGCGTTCGCGGTGCGGTCGCAGGAGCGGGCCGCGGCGGCCTGGTCGGGTGGCTACTTCGCCAAATCCGTTGTCCCGGTGAAGGATATCAACGGTGCCGTGCTGCTCGACCACGATGAATTCATGCGTCCCGGCACCACGGTCGACAGCCTGGCCGGGCTGACGCCGTCGTTCGCGGCGATGGGCGAGATGGGTGGTTTCGACGCGGTCGCCCTGCAGCGTTACCACCACGTCGAGAAGATCAACCACGTCCATCACGCCGGGAACTCCTCGGGCATCGTCGACGGTTCGGCGCTGGTGCTCATCGGTAGCGAATCCGCTGGTGCCGCAGCCGGTCTCACGCCGCGAGCCCGGGTCGTGGCGTCTGCGGTGAGTGGCAGCGATTCCACGATCATGCTGACCGGGCCGGTTCCGGCGACGGAGAAGGTACTGGCACTGGCCGGGCTCACGGTCGACGACATCGACCTGTTCGAGCTCAACGAGGCGTTCGCGTCGGTGGTGCTCAACTACCAGAAGAAGCTGGCCATCCCGGACGAGAAGCTCAATGTCAACGGCGGCGCGATCGCCATGGGTCATCCGCTGGGCGCCACCGGCGCCATGATCACCGGAACCATGGTCGACGAGCTCGAGCGCAGGGGAGCGCGGCGCGCGCTGATCACGCTGTGCATCGGCGGCGGCATGGGCATCGCCACCATCATCGAGCGCGTCTGAGCGCCGGACCCGGATACAGAGGAAAGACCATGACAGAGAACATGATCGGCTGGAACCTCGGCGCCGACCGGGTGCTCGTCCTGACGATGGATGACCCGAGCCAGTCGACCAACACGATGACCGAGGCGTTCGCGCGCGACCTCACCGCGACCGTCGATCGGCTCGAGGCGGAGAAGGACAGCTTCGACGGTGTCATCCTCACCTCGGGCAAGGACACGTTCTTCGCCGGTGGTGACCTGAACCTGCTGATGAACGCCACCTCCGAGACCGCGCCCGAGATCGCGCTCGGCCTCGACACCTACAAGGCCGCGTTCCGCAGGCTCGAGCAGCTGGGCAAGCCCGTGGTCGCCGCGATCAACGGCACCGCGCTCGGCGGCGGCTTCGAGGTCGCCTTGGCCACCCATCACCGCATCGCGCTCGACGCCAAGGGCAGTCTGCTCGGCCTGCCCGAGGTCACTTTCGGCCTTCTTCCCGGCGCCGGTGGTGTCACCCGCACTGTGCGCCTGCTCGGCATCACCAACGCGGTGCTCAACGTCGTCGGCCAGGGCCAGCGGATGAAGCCCGCGAAGGCCTTGCAGGTCGGGATCATTCACGAGGTCGCGGCCACCCGCGAGGAGATGTTCGACAAGGCTCGTGCCTGGATCGCGGCCAACCCCGAAGCGGCGCAGCCGTGGGATGTGAAGGGCTACAAGATCCCCGGCGGCACCCCGTCGAGCCCGGCGCTGGCGGCCAATCTGCCCGCCTTCCCGGCCAATGTCCGCAAGCAGCTCAAGGGCGCGCCGATGCCGGCACCGATCGCGGTGCTGGCCACGGCGGTGGAAGGCGCGCAGGTCGACATCGACACCGCCTTCGCCATCGAGACCCGCTACTGCACGAACCTGATCTGCGGCCAGGTCTCGACCAACATGATCAAGTCCCTGTTCTTCGATCTGGGGACGATCAACAAGGGCGGCAGCCGCCCGGAAGGCTTCCCCGTGCGCACGCCGGAGAAGGTCCTCGTGCTCGGCGCGGGCATGATGGGCGCGGGCATCGCCTATGTGCAGGCCCGCGCCGGCATGCAGGTCGTACTGAAAGACGTCACGATCGAAGCGGCCGAGCGCGGTAAGGACTACTCGCGCAAGCTGGTCGACAAGGCGCTGCGCAAGGGCGCGATCACCCAGGACAAGTACGACGAGATCCTCGGCCGCATCCACGCGACCGCCGACCCGGCCGATGCCGCCGGCTGCGACTTCGTCGTCGAGGCGGTGTTCGAGGATCCAGGCCTGAAGAAGAAGGTGTTCGGCGAGATCGAGCACCTGGTGAACCCGGATGCCCTGCTCGGGTCCAACACCTCCACGCTGCCGATCACCGATCTCGCCGATGGTGTGCAGCGGAAGCAGGACTTCATCGGTCTGCACTTCTTCTCGCCGGTGGACAAGATGCCGCTGGTCGAGATCGTCGTGGGCGAGCAGACCAGCGACGAAGCGATCGCCCGCGCCATCGACTACACCCTGGCTATCAAGAAGACCCCGATCGTGGTGAACGACAGCCGTGGGTTCTTCACCAGCCGGGTCATCGGCCAATTCATGGACGAGGCGATCGCGCTGGTCGCCGAGGGCGTACACCCTGCCTCGGTCGAACAGGCCGCCACGCAGGCCGGGTACCCGGTGGGCGCGCTGGCGCTGGCCGACGAGATCAATATGAAGCTGGCCCAGAAGATCCGGCGCAGCCTGAAGGACAACCTGCTCGCCGAGGGCCGTCGCTGGACCGACTCGAAGGCGTACCCGCTCGTCGACGCGATGGTCGACGACTTCGACCGGCCCGGCCGGCTCGAAGGCCGCGGCTTCTACGAGTACGACGCCGACGGCAAGAAGCTGGGCCTGTGGCCGGGGCTGACGGAGAAGTACACCCGCGAAGATCACGGCATCCCGTTCACCGACATGCAGGAACGGATGCTGTTCGCCGAATCACTCGACACCGTGCGGTGTTTCGACGAGAACGTGCTGCGCACCGTGCCGGACGCGAACATCGGCTCCATCTTCGGCATCGGTTTCCCGGCGTGGACCGGTGGCGTCGTCCAGTACATCAACCAGTACGCGGGCGGGCTCGCCGGATTCGTCGCGCGGGCCGACGAACTGCGCGCCGCCTACGGTGACCGGTTCGAGGTCCCGGAGTCGTTGCGGGCCAAGGCCGCCGCCGGAGAAACACTGGGCTGAGTGTCATGACGACGGACACGACTCCCCGGCACCCGGTGCTGCCGGGCGCCGGGGCGGGGATCATCTCCGCGCGCGGCGTGCGTGGCGACGGCAGGCGAGCGCACCGCAGGCGCGCCGTCGTCGTCGCCGCGCGAGACGTGTTCGTCGCCGGCGGCTATCACGGCGCGCGGATGGAAGAGATCAGCGCCCGCGCCGGGATCAGCAAGCCGGTGCTGTACGACCATTTCGCGAACAAGCTGGACCTGTATCTGGCTGTGCTGCAACAGTATCTGGACCGCATGGTCGTCGGCGTGCGCGCCGCTGTCGCCGACGGCGCCACCCCGCGGTCCCAGGTTCGCGGCGCGGTATCGGTGTATTTCGACTTCGTCGACGAGGACCCGGGCGGTCACGTGCTGGTCTTCGAATCGCCGGTCCCCAGCGAACCGAGTATCGAATGGCGGGTGCGCAGCGCCATGCGTGCCTGCGCCGACCTCGTCGCCGCCGAACTCCGCGCGGCCGGTGTCGCCGCCGCACCCGCCGACATGTACGCCTGGAGCCTGGTCGGCACCAGCCACCTGGCCGCGCGCCACTGGCTCGATGCCGGACGCCCGATTCCCAAGCAGGACGCCGTCGACGTCACGGCTGCCCTGTGCTGGAACGGGCTGTCCGGCTGCGCGCGCAGGTCCGACCACTGAAAACACCCCGTCGCCACCGACAGAACGGACGAAGACGCCCATGCCGACCTACGCCCTGCACGAATCCGACGATCACTTCCTCGCCACCGCCCCGAACCGCTATGTCCACGTCGTCGAGATCGCCGCGCCGCCGAGCGCGGTATGGGCCGCACTGACCGCCGACGACGCCTTGGTGTCCTGGTCGTCGGCCGTCACCGGCATGCGCTGGACCTCGCCGCCCCCGTTCGGCGTCGGCGCCACGCGAGTCGTCACCCTCGCCGGTGTCGCCGGACTGACCGAACGCTTCTACCGCTGGGACGACGAACGCCGGATGACCTTCACTGTCGATTCCGCCACCATCCCCGGATTGCGCCGGTTCGCCGAGGACATCCAGCTCACGCCCTCCACCACGGGCACCCGGCTGACGTGGACGTTCGCCGTCGAAGGCGGTCCGGCGCTGCGGCCGCTGCTGCGCCTGGCCGGTCCGGTGACCAGCCGGCTCACCGCCTCCATCGCCCGGGGCATCGTGGGATCGGTCGACGCTCCGGTGCGGTGACGACGACGTTCGCCGCGCGGAGTCCGTTCCGCTCGCGGTGAATCCAATGCTGGTCGCTGTGCACCCGGGCTGGTTTCGTTTCCGTATGTCCATCGATGACACAGCCCAGGGCACCGCGGTGCGGGTGGCCGAGCTCGGTGCCCACATCGGCGCCCGGATCGACGGGGTGCGGCTCGGCGGTGGCCTGGACGCCCGGTCCGTCGCGGCGATCCGGGCCGCGCTCGCCGAGCACAAGGTGATCTTCTTCCGCGACCAGCACCACCTCACCGAGGACGGGCAATACGAGTTCGCGCGGCTGCTCGGCGAACCGACCATCCCGCATCCGACCGTCACCTCGGCCGGCGCGAAGAGCCTGGCCATCGACTCCCACCAGACCCGCTCGAACGTGTGGCACACCGATGTCACCTTCGTCGACCGCGTCCCGAAGGCCTCGATCCTGCGCGCCGTCGCGCTGCCGAGCTACGGTGGCTCGACCACCTGGGCCTCGACCGTCGCCGCGTACAACGCACTGCCCGAACCACTCCGGCTGCTGGCCGAGAGCTTGCGCGCACGGCACACGAACCGCTACGACTACGCCGCCGACGTCGAGGACAGCCCGGACGACATCGACCGGGCCTACCGCCGCGAGTTCGAGTCCACGTATTTCGAAACCGAGCACCCGGTGGTGGAAGTGCACCCCGAGACCGGCGAACGTGCCCTGCTGCTCGGCTGCTTCGTCAAGGAGATCGTCGGCCTGTCGCGCGCCGAGTCGCGGGCGCTGTTCCGGCTGTTCCAAGATCGGGTGACTCGCCTGGAACACACCACGCGCTGGGACTGGTCGCTGGGCGATGTCGCCATCTGGGACAACAGGGCCACCCAGCACTACGCGGTCGACGACTACGACGGCAGCGAGCATCGCAGGCTCACCCGCATCACGCTGGCCGGGAAGGTCCCCGTCGGGGTCGACGGCAGGTCGAGCACCGTCATCGCGGGCGACGCCGAGCCCTACGCGGCGGTCCCGCTGACGCGGGCGGCCTAGGAACGACCGCTCGCGCATCCCTGGACGAGCACGCCGAATC
This sequence comes from Nocardia sp. NPDC055029, assembly GCF_053608525.1. Classification (NCBI taxonomy): domain Bacteria; kingdom Bacillati; phylum Actinomycetota; class Actinomycetes; order Mycobacteriales; family Nocardiaceae; genus Nocardia; species Nocardia sp. NPDC055029. Next base: position 35,500 of record NZ_JBSGVQ010000052.1, on the reverse strand, counting down.
GATTACCCTTCGACGGCGCAGACGTCCGGTCATCACGCGCGAACAGGTACCCACTGGCCCAGCCTGACGATGGGAATGCCGTGAACTTGTGGAGCTATGTCCAGGGGCGGGGAGAGGTACTGACTTTCCTCACCTATCAGCACGCGTCGCTGGCATTTCAGACGGTGCTGGTCGGAACGGTCGTCGCCATCCTCACCGCGGTGGCCGTATACCGGCTGCCGCTGGCGTCCGCACTCACCCTGACCTCGAGCCGGGTCGCGCTGACGATTCCCTCGCTGGCGCTGCTGGCGCTGCTGCTCGTCCCGTTCGGGCTCGGCGTCGTCCCGTCGTTCATCATGCTGGCGTTCTTCGCGGCGCTGCCGGTGATCGGCAACGCCATCGTCGGACTGCGGTCGGTGCCCGCGTCGGTGGTGGAATCCGCGCGCGGGATCGGGTTGTCGCGGTGGCGCATCCTGCTGACCGTCGAACTGCCGATCGCCTGGCCGGTGATTCTCACCGGGATCAGGGTGTCGACCCAGATGATCGTCGGTGTCGCCGCGATCGTCGCCTATGTCCTCGGCCCCGGGCTCGGCTCGCTGATCTTCAACGGCCTGTCCCGGCTCGGTGGCGCCAATTCCCTCGAAATGGCGCTCACCGGAACCATTCTCATCGTCGCCGTCGCGTTGGTGTTCGACGCGCTTCTCGTCCTGCTCGGACGCCTCACGATCGCCAAGGGGCTTTCATGACCGATCTTCGCAATGTCACCGGTGCGTCCATCACCTTGGACGCGGTGGTCAAGCGCTACAAGGGCCAGGACAAGCCCGCGGTCGAACGGCTCGACCTGGAGATCGACGCGGGTCACATCGTCGCGTTCGTCGGCCCGTCCGGTTGCGGCAAGACGACAACGCTGAAGATGATCAACCGGCTGATCGAGCCGACCGACGGCCGGATCTTCATCGGTGGCCGCGACGTCACCCGGGAGGATCCCGACAAGCTGCGGCAGTCGATCGGGTATGTCATCCAGTCCGGCGGCCTGTTCCCGCACTGGTCGGTGGCCAAGAACATCGGCGCCATTCCGCGGGTCCTCGGCTGGGACAAGAAGCGGATCGCCGAACGCACCGAATACCTGCTGGATCTGGTCGGCCTCGACCCCGGCACCTTCGCCGACCGGCTACCCAAGGACATGTCGGGTGGCCAGCAGCAGCGCGTCGGCGTCGCGCGCGCCCTCGCGGCGGACCCGCCGGTGCTGCTGATGGACGAACCGTTCGGCGCGGTCGATCCCATCACCCGGGTTCGGTTGCAGGACAGCCTGATCGCGATCCAGCACGAGCTCGGCAAGACCATCGTGATCGTCACCCACGACTTCGAGGAAGCCACGAAGCTCGGTGACAAGGTGCTCATCCTGTCCGAGGGCGGGCACGTCGAGCAGTACGCGCGCCCAGAGGAGATCCTCACCGATCCGGCCACGCCGTTCGTGGAGGAATTCGTCGGATCCGGCGCGAAATTGGCGTATCTGACGGTGTCGCGGGTGCGGGATGTCGAAGTCGACCCGGTGACCACCGCGCGGATCGGGGAATCGTCACCGGTGGTGATCGGGCGCGCGACAGCGGCCGGACACACCTGGGTCGTCGTGGTGGACGAGTCGGGACGGCCACGGTCGTGGCCCTCGCTGACGGAAGTGGCGAGCAAGCCGGAGGTCTCCGACTATCTGGACCGGCGCCTGCCCGTCGTCGCGCAGTCCTCGACGCTCAACGACGCGCTCGACGCCATGCTCGCGGCCAGCCAGGGTGCCACCCTCGTCACCGACGGCCGCGGCGCCGTCGTCGGCTCGCTGAGCATCGGTTCGGTGACCGACGTGATCCAGACCAAGCTCGCCGAGGGCAACGGTGTCGCCGAGGAGCCCTCCTACGAAACCTATGTCGACGGCTCCGATCCCACGCCGACGCCGGTCGTCGCCGCCGACGAACCCGGACCGGCATGAACCGCCTGCGCCGGATCCCGATCGACGTGTGGTTCGAACCGCTCGTCATCGTGGTGATCGGGATCGGCTACCTGCTCTGGTATCGGGCCTCGACCTTCACCGCGACCGAGCAAGCCTCGCTCGGCTGGGCGAACCTGCAGACCACGATCCTCGAACACATCCGGCTCACCGTCGTCGCCACGCTGATCGTGGTCGTCGTCGCGATCCCGCTCGGCATCGCGCTCACGCGGCCTGCCTTGCAGCGGCTCGAGCCGATCGCGGTCAATATCGCCAATATCGGGCAGGCCGCGCCCGCGGTCGGTCTGCTGGTGCTGTTCACCTTCTGGCTCGGTACCGGATTCCGCACGGCGGTCGTCGGTCTCGTCGTCTACGCGATCCTGCCCATCCTGCAGAACACGATCGTCGGGCTGCGGCAGGTGGATCACCGGACGATCGAGGCGGCCCGCGGCATCGGCTTCTCGGCCACCAGGACCCTGGTCCAGGTCGAGTTGCCGCTCGCGGTGCCGGTGATCCTCAACGGTGTGCGGACCGCGCTGGTCATCCTGGTCGGCACCGCGACGCTGAGCACGTTCATCGGCGCGACCAGCCTCGGCACCCTGATCACCACCGGTGTCACCCTGTTCCTGCCCAAGCTGCTCATCTCCGGTGCCGTGCTCGTCGGGCTGCTGGCGTTGATAATCGACTGGCTCGGCAGGCTCGTCGAACTTGCCGCGACACCGCGAGGTATCTCATGAGACGAGTACGGCTGGTCACGCTGATGTGCGCGCTCGCGGCGACACTGCTCGCCGGGTGCGGTCTGGTGAGCTCGTCGGGGACCTTCCACGACGCGAGTCTGCCCGGCGATGAACGGCCGCTGGACGGCGCGCGGCTCGTCGTCACGTCGAAGAGCTTCACCGAGGGCGTCCTGCTCGGCAAGATCACCGCGACCTATCTGGCAGCGGCGGGCGCGTCGGTCACCGATCTGACCGGCGCACCGGGTTCGGCCTCCTCACGCCAGGCCCAGCTCAACGGCGACGCCGATGTGCTGTGGGAATACACCGGCACCGGCTGGGTCAACTACCACAACGAGACCGAGACGATCGCCGACCCACAGGAACTCTGGCAGCGCGTCCATGACATCGAAAAGCGCGACTACGACCTCGAATGGCTCGCCCCCGCCAACTTCAACGACACCTACGCCTTCGCCGCGTCGACACCGACCGCCGACCGGCTCGGCGTGCGATCGCTGTCGGACGTGGCCGCCCTGCCCGTCGCCGACCGAACCTTCTGCGTCGACGACGAATTCTTCAGCCGCTCCGACGGTTTCATTCCGATGCTGGCGAAATACGGTATCCCCTACAACGATCCGAACGGCGTCCCCGCAGGCAACGTCACCAGAATGGACGCCGGCGTCGTCTACACCGCGACCGCCAAAAGCGCCCCGTGCCATTTCGGCATGGTCTACACCACCGACGGCCGGGTCAAGAACCTGAACCTGCGCGTCCTCGACGACGACAAGAAGTTCTTCCTGCCCTACAGCGGCACAGCCGTAGTCCGCGGCGCCGTCATCGAGGCCAACCCCCAGTTGCGCCCCCTGCTCGGCACCATCTCCGAACGCCTCACCGACGACCTCATGCGGGAACTCAACGGCCGCGTCGACATCGACGGCGAAGATCCCGGCGACGTCGCCTACGACTGGCTGAAAAGCGAAAACCTGATCGAATAGGCGGGATGCCGCGCGGGCGCTGCCTGCCGATCCGGAGGGCGAATTCAGGTCACCTCGGTCGGTGGCGAGCCGTCGGTCCGGCGGTAGAACTCGATCTGGTCGGCGACGACGCGTCGGCGCAACTCCGGGTCGGTGTAGAAGGTGAAATGTGTGCCGGGGTAGATCCGCAGCTCGCCACGCGGCGCGCGATCGGCCAGTGCGCGGCACTTCTCCAGCGGTGTCTCCTGATCGTCGGCGGCGACGCAGACCAGAAGCGGGCAGGACAGGCGGGCGGCGGACTCGGCCGGGCGGTAGCGCATCATCTGCAGGAGTGCGCGCGGTGCGATGCTGTTGCGCCACAATGTTTCGCCGCTTCCGGTCAGTGTCCGGATGTGTTCCTCGGCCTCGGGTGTCGCGGTGACGGCCAGGTCACCGGGGCTGCCGACCATCGGGATGTAGTACGGCCGCATCCCGAGTGTGTCGCGCACGGTATCCCAGGCGATCGCGCCGAGCAGCTTCAGTGTGTCACCGGTCGAGCGGTCCGCCACGCGGTCGGGAAACCCGTTGAACGGGATCTGCGCGACGACGGCCGCGATACGGGGATCCGTTGCGGCGACGGTGATCACGTGCGCCCCGCCCAGCGAGTTCCCCCACAGGAAGATCCGGTCGGGGTCGATGCGCTCGTGGCCGCGGGCGAAGGCGACCGCGGCGCGGATGTCGTCGAGTTGACCGGTGATGTCGGGCACCTGGCGCGGGTCGCCGTCGCTCTCGCCGAAGCTGCGGTAGTCGAAGACCAGTGCCGCCGAGCCCGCGGCGGCGAACTTCTCGGCGTAGTCGAAGAGCCGGTCCATCGTTCCGCTGAAGCCGTGACACAGCACCACACACGGCACCGGTCCTGAGTCGGCGGGCAGGTAGAGGTTACCGGCACACCGGACACCGGCTGCCAGGAAGGACACTGTGGTTCGCATACAGATCAACCCCGCGGCAATAGACTTACTGTCGGTAAGCACTCTAGCGAAAAGACTGACCATTGGTAAGTGATTCGACGACATCGGAGCGGATCTTGGCCGCGGCGCGCGTCCTGTTCGCCGCCCGCGGCTACCGGGCCACTTCGATGCAGGCCGTCGCCGACGAGGTCGGCATCACCAAAGCCGCCCTCTACTACCACTTCGACGCCAAAGACGAGATCCTGCGCCGGCTCACGGTGCCGCTGCTGGACGAGCTCGAAGCGACGCTGGCCGCCGCCGAAGCCCGCGCTGATCCCGACGAGGTGCGATGGCGTGCGATCGAAGGCTACGTCGATGTCCACCTGCGTCACCGGCACACGCTGACGATGCTCGTCAAAGACATGACGTTGCTGGTGCAGGCGCCGGTAGCCGACCGATTCCGGGCCGCGATCGCCTTGGCCAACGACTTGGTCGCTGGCTCGGACGACAGCATCGAGAACAGGGTGCGGGCCTGTCAGGTGGTCGCCGGTCTGGCCGACCCGGTGGTGCTCTTCCGGGACGTACCGACCGACACGCTCCGCCGGTTGATCCTGGACGGTGCGCGGGCGCTGCTCGGGGAGCCCGCGCGGCCTCGGCCCCGCGCACGCGCCAGGGGCCGCAACGGTGGACGGCCCGCCGCGCTCACCGAGGAGCAGGTCGGACAGGCGCGTTCGCTCTATCTCGCGGGCGGTGCCGCCGAGGAGATCGCCGACCGATTCGGTGTCTCCCGTGCAACGATCTACCGTCATCTCAAAACCTAGTGATAATGAGAATTGATTTCGCGACAGCGGGCAACGCTGTGAACCACGTCATGTCGCGTCACGTCGGGTGCCGCTCGCTCGTCCTGGGAGTAGTCATTCCGTCGAGAAGAAGGCACCGACATGAGTATTCGAACGCTGTCCGCACGGCTCGCGCTGGTCACCGCCGCGGTCCTCGCCGCTGTCGCCACGCCGGTGGCCCATGCCGAGGAGGCTGACGGCTCGCCCTATCTGAGCCGGATCGGTTCCCACTACGCCGAGACCGATCTCGCCCGATTCCATTACACGCGAACCGGGACAGGCTCACCCGTCGTGCTGATCGCCGGCGGCGGATTGTGGGGCTATTCCTGGCGAGACGTCATTCCGGCACTGGCCGCCGAGCACACGGTGTATGCCGTCGACCTGCCCAGTCAGGGCTACACCGACGTGCATCGCGAGGACTTCGCCTACGACCTGCCCGCGATGTCGGACGCCATCGCGGCATTCCTCGACGGCGTCGGACTCGAGCGGGCGGCGATCGCCGGGCACTCGTGGGGTGGCGCCTGGAGTCTGTACTTCGCACAACAGCATCCGGATCGGGTCGAGCGACTGGTTCTTCTCGATTCGCCCGGCATCGACGCCGAAAAGGCGCCTGTCACACCGTTGTTCACCACTCCGCTGCTCGGTGAGCTTGCCACGAATCTCACCACTCGCGACCTCTACGCCGACAACATCCGTGGCACCTTCCAGCACCGGCACCTGGTCACCGACGAAGTGATCGACGAGCTGTACGCACCGTTCTCCCGACCGGCCAACCGCGCCGGATTCCTGTCGCTGTGGCGCAATCTGGACTACCGGCTCACCGACGCCGGGCTCGCCGAGGTCGCCGCGCCGACCCTCGTCCTGTGGGGCGAGGGGGACAGCTGGCTCCCCGCATCCCAGGCCCACCGGCTGGCCACGCGGATCCCGGACGCCACGGCAACCGTTGTGCCCGGCTGCGGGCACACCGTCCATGAGGACTGCCCAGCGCAGGTCACCCCGATGCTGACAGCGTTCCTGCGCTGAGGCTACCGGCTAAGACGAGACGTACCGTTCCGTTGTGCGATAGGATCTGTGCCCATGGCCAGAACCACGCCGGACCGCACCCGCCGCAGCGAGCGCTCCCGGATCGCGATCCTCGACGCCGCCCGCGAACTCATCGGCGAGGTCGAGTACGCGAAGCTGACGATCGAGGCCATCGCGACGCGGGCTGGGGTGGGGAAGCAGACGATCTACCGGTGGTGGCCGTCCAAGGGTGCCGTGGTCTTCGACGCCCTGCTGAGCGCGAGTGAGAACCCGGAGAGCGGCGGCATCGAGTTGCCGGACACCGGCGACCTCGGTGCCGACCTGAGGACGGTGCTGCGCGCGACCGCCGCCGAGTTCGCCGATCCCGCGTTCGCCGCCCCCTTGCGGGCGCTGACCACCGAGATCGTCAACGACCCCGACCTCGCGGCTGTCTATCGGGAGCGCATGGCGGAACCGATGCGTGCGGCCAAGCGGCGGCGGCTGCGGAGTGCGCAGCGCGCGGGCCAGCTCCGTGCCGACGCCGACCTGGATCTCGTCGTCGACATGCTCTACGGGCCGCTCACCCAACGATGGTTGCAGCGTTCCGGCCGCATCGACGCCGAGTTCGCCGATGCCCTGGCCGATGCGGTCCTGCGCGCCTTCGCCCCCGCCTGAACCCCGCGCTGCCCGAGCTGGCAGCCCCCATGCGCCGAGCGGCCCACCGGCACGCGACGGATGCGAACTATCGGGGGGAATTGTCGGAATGGAGCGGCTGTCACGGAGCATCGGCAGGAGTTCCCGCGCGCAATGCTCCCAAACCCCGTTCGCCGGAGGAATTGCCCGTGCGGACCTTCGCCGAGACGGAATTGTCCGAATATACCGACGCGTCCGACTCCGCCCACTGACTGGTTACGTGATGATCCGGGTCGGAGTCATGTCGAATGCGGCTGCGCCGCTGGAATCGACGCCACACAGGCCGCTGTCGGATGTCATCGAGGACGACGGTGGGTACGCGATGGCGTGACCCCTCCAGAGGCTCAATCTTGTGGATATCTCCGATGATTCGGCGAATGGTCCGGAGGAAGGTCAAAACCCGTGCCGAGTAAGGGTTCTCACGGGTACGGCTGTGATCTGATCGAGATGTCCCCGAGATGGGGATTTTTCGTAGCACACAACGAGGAACCGTATGAACCCCAGAATCGCCCGTCCGCTAGCCGTCGCCGCACTGGCGCTGTCCGCGTGCGCCCTGAGCGCCGGTACCGCCACCGCGGCTTCCCCTGCCCCCGTTGCGGGTTCGGTGGAAGTCTGCCTGCCCCTCCCGCATATCGGCCCGCTCGAGCTGGCGCTGTGCCTGTGACCGGGTAGCCGGAGTGCCTCCGGCGGTGGGGGACCCGCCATCGTCGGAGGCATGCGCGCCGTTGTCGGAATCCATAATTTATCCGGATTTCCGTTGCTGTTTATCACAAGCGAAGCCGGGACGGCGGTTTGTTCTACACGGTAGATTGGGGTCTTGCCCAGTGATCTGGGTTGGGAAGGATTCATCATGGCTGTCTCACCCTCCATTGCGCCGTTCTTGACCGCAGCGGGCCGCCCGGTATCGAACCCCTTGAAGGATGTGCGGACGATATCCCGTCAGATGGTGGGCCATTTCATCGAGAATGTCGTGCCGTGCGCGACACTGCCCGGCGAGGTACTCGACGGTGATGTCACCACGGTGACCCGGGTGTGTCTCGAGCTGACCAGGGGCGCGCTCGACGGGCGTGACCTACCGGGGCGACTGGAACAGATCCAAGCCGCGGCCGCGGACTGGGCGCGGGAGGGCATCCCGATCGACACCATCCACAATGCCGTGCACGAAGGCTTCAAACTCGGTTTCGACCTCGTCATCGCCGGTGTCACCAACCAGGACCACGAGACCCTCGTCGGGGTGGCCCGGCGGCTGACCGACATCCAGAGCATGATCACCTCGGCGGTATCCCTGGCCTATGTGCGGGAACTGCGCTCGGTCGTCGGTGAACATCACACCGCAGTCCACACGCTGACCTCGGCATTGCTCGGTGGTCAGAACACGTCGACGATGGCCAGGGAATGCGGCATCACCGTCGCCGACAACTATCACGTCGTAGCGCTGGCGCTGCCGCCCCATGTCGAGGAATTCATCCCTTCCCTCGACGGCAATGTGGTTGCCCGGCGCAAGCTGCGTCGCGTGCAGGCCGAGCTGGCGAACCGGTGCGTCGGCAAGGTGCTGTCGCTGTTGAGCGTCGACGGCGGCACCCTGCTGCTGCCCACCTCGGAGTTCTCCGAGCTCGAACTGGACGAGTTGATCGCCGGATTGTCCGAGGCGGCCCAGGTTCCGGTGCGCGCTGTGACGACCACCGCGGTACCGGCGGAGATCCCGCGTGCTGCGGAACAAGTCCATGAACTGGTCGAAATAGTGGATCGGCTCGGTGGCCCGAGCAAGGTCTATCGTCCGCATCAACTGGCATTCGAATATCAGCTGACCAGGCAGGGCCCGGCCCGCGATTACCTCAGTTCGGTCGTCGATTCCCTCGAAGCGCACCCGGAACTGCTGCAGACGCTCGAGGTGTACATGGCGACGAATTTGCAGCGCTCGCGGACCGCGCGCGAGTTGTTCATCCACACGAATACGGTGGACTACCGGCTGAAACGGATCGGCCAGCTGACCGGCTTCGACCTGAACGACGTCACCGGTCTGTGCTATCTCCGCTCGGCGCTGCTGATCCGCGCGCATCGCGGACTCGGCAGGCCGGAGAACCTGCGCGCCGAGAACGAGACCAGTTCTCGCGCAGGGTGATCCGCGCGGATACCGGGTAGTGGCGGTCTACGCCGCGCGGACGGTGACTGTCGTGTCGGTGCTGGGAAATTCGAAGACGCGCAGGCGGCCGGTCACCAGGTCGACCGTATCGGCGATCACGCGTCCGGCGTGATGTGCGCCGCCGGCGAAACTCGTGCTGATCACGCGGTAGCTGCGCCTCGGGGTGAGCACGATGTCACCCGATTCCAGCAGTCCGGCCGAGGTGGGCGCGCCGGGGCAACTGTCGGCCGCCTCGGTGCGGCGGTTGACGCCGAGCAAACTCAACACTGTGTTTTCTCCCGTGGTGTATGTCGCGGAATCCGCGTCCCGTCGCCGGTTCCGCGAACGGGTATCGAGATCTTTTTACCCACGGGCAGCGCAGGGGAAACCGTCGGAATCCGCGGTCCGTTCCCGATCAGCGGGAAGGCGCGCAGACGCTGACATCCGCCAGGTCATACGGTGAGTTTCATGACGGCAACACCCCAGCCCGACGACGCCGCGACGCATCTCGCGCGGTTGGCGGCGATCGAGTCGATCACCGCGCTCAAGCACCGCTACTTCCGCGCCTGCGACGCCAAGGACCCCGAAGGGTTCCGCGACTGTTTCGTCGCGGTCGGCTCGGCACTGGACTACGGCGAGCTCGGTGCCATGGACGCCGACGGCATGGCCGCGGTCTTCGCCTCGATCGCCCTGCAGCAGGTGGACGGCAAGCACGCGATCCTCGACATGCACCACGGAGTGCACCCCGACATCACGGTGCGCGAGGACGGCACGGCGAGCGGCCGGTGGACGCTACGGTTCCGCCAGGTCAACCTGATCGAGCGCACCGAAACCGTCGCGACCGGCGAATACGCCGACGAATACCGGGTGGAGGACGGCCGCTGGAAGATCGCGACGTGCACGTTCCACCGGTTGTGGGCGATCACCAGGCCACTCGACGACGCCTGCCGGATCGCGCAGTAGGGCCGGGACATGTCGAAGATCGCTCTGGTGACCGGCGCCAGCCGTGGCGTCGGCAAGGGAATCGCGCTGGCGCTCGGCGCCGCGGGCTGGACCGTGTATCTGACCGGACGGGGCAGCGCGGGTGACGGTGGGCCGCTGGAGGTGGCCGCCGCCGAGGTGAGCGCCCGCGGCGGCACCGGCATCGCCGTGCGGTGCGACCATCGTGACGACGCGCAGATCGCCGCCGTGTTCGCCCGCATCGCCGCCGAACAGGACGGACTCGACCTGCTGGTCAACAATGTGTGGGCGAATCCTGACGGTTTCGCCGGCTTCAGCGACCCGTTCTGGCAGCGGCCCGTCGAAGATTGGGACACGCTGATCGGCGTCGGCCTGCGCGCGCACTATGTCGCCTCCGTCGAGGCGGCGCGACGCATGGTCGCCCGCGGCAGCGGCGTCATCGCCAACATCTCCTCGTTCGGCACCCGCGGCTATCTGCACTCGGTGCTGTACGGCATGTCGAAGGCGGGTCTGGACAAGATGGCCTGCGACATGGCCGTGGAGCTACGCGGGACGGGTGTGAGCACCGTGTCGCTGTGGCCCGGCATCGTGCGCACCGAACAGGTGCTGGCCATGGGCGTCGAGGACATCGAGGGGTTTCCGATCGCGGGTGCGGAAACGCCGGAATTCGTCGGCCGGGTCGTCCTGGCGCTGGCCACCGATCCCGAGATCGGTACCCGCAGCGGCAGCACGGTGATCACCGCCGAGGCGGCCGTCGAATACGGGATCACCGATATCGATGGTGGACAGCCGGTGTCGCATCGCGAGGCCTTCGGCGGCGGCGCGGTCTTCGGCATCCGGTGAGAAAGGAATCTGTGATGGAGCTTTCGGGCAAAGTAGTACTGGTTACCGGTGGAGCGCGCGGTCTCGGCGCGGCCTTCGCCCACGGGATCGTCGCCGCAGGCGGCAGCGTCGTGATCGGTGACCTCCTGGACGAGGACGGCGCCGCCGTCGCGGGCGAACTGGGGGAGCGCGCCCGGTTCGTACACCTCGATGTCACCGACCCGGCGTCGTGGCAGCATGCCGTCGACACCGCTGTCGGTGCCTTCGGCACACTGACCGGCCTGGTGAACAACGCCGGGGTGACCGCCTCGGGTGTGCCGTTGGTCGAGGAGCCACTCGAGACGTTCCAGCGGGTGATCCAGGTCAACCTGGTATCGGTGAACATCGGCATCCACGCGGTGGTGCCTGCCCTGCGGGCGGCCGGTGGCGGTTCCATCGTCAATATCTCCTCGGCCGCCGGGCTGGTCGGCCTGGCGCACACAGGTGCCTACGGCGCGGCCAAGTGGGGTGTGCGCGGGCTGACCAAGGTCGCCGCGGTAGAGCTCGCGCGCGACCGGATCCGGGTGAACTCGGTCCATCCCGGAATGGTGCTGACCCCGATGACCGCGCCGACCGGAATCAGTCTGGCGGAGGGTGGTTTCCCGAACGCGCCGCTGGGCAGGGTCGGGCAGCCCGAGGAACTCGCCGGGGCGGTCACCTATCTGCTCAGCGACGCGGCCTCGTACACGACCGGCGCCGAGCTGGCCGTGGACGGCGGTTGGACAGCAGGCCCTCCGGTCGTCGACATGAACGGCTAGTTCCCGCCGTTCACTGGCTCGGCTCCGGTAGCGTGCACTCGGTGATCTTCGGGTTCGCCCCCAGATAGTTGAGAGGGCCCGCCACGAGTGTGACAGCGATCGTGCCCCATTCGCCGCAGTTGACCGGCGGATTGGTGAAGTAGTTTCGCTGCATCGCCGCGACCATCCCGGACCCGACCCAGACCATCAGCAGCGTAGACAGCAAGAACCTGGCGACTTGATGGGATGGCCTGGCGTGGATCTCCCGTACTTCGCGAATTTCCCGATCACGTCGATTCCGTCGGCCGCGCATCGTCATCGCATCCTCTCCGTGTGCGATCAATCACGCTGATACCCCATGTGAACAGCGGCAATCCTGTGGACACCACCACGACACGCGCAAAGTCTGCTGTACCAACTGTGCGGCCCGGCAACCGGACAGTCAACGGTACGCCGCGAAAGCCGGGCCGCGCAGCCGCTCGCCACCGGGTTGTCGGACCCCGCTGCCAGACTCGGTCCCGTGCGATGGGCGGTGGCGGAGTGGGGCGACGGTGGTGCTCGTTTGTGTCCCCTGGAGCGGGACGGTCGACCCGCGGGACCGGCGGTCTACGAGCCGTCGCTGGCCGAGGCGGTGCGCTCACGTCCTGAGGTCGAGCGGTGGGTGTGGCGATCCACCGCGGAGATCTACCGGACCTTGCTCGCGGCCGACGTGCGCGTGGAGCGCTGTTACGACGTGCAGGCCGCGGAAGCCCTGCTGATCGGGCACGAGGAGGGCCAGTCGGGTCAGGCGCGTTCCCTGGCGGCAGCCTGGGCGCGCCTGCACAACCTGCCGGTCCCGCCGGACGCCCCCGCACGGGCGGCCGAAACCCAGCCGTCGCTGTTCGAGTCGGCGCCGGTGCCGCTACCGCCCGGCACGGACGAGTTCACCGCGCTGCTGGAGGTCTACGCGGGACAGGTCGCCAGGACGGCGCGGACCGAGCATCCGGAACGCATGCGGCTGCTGCTGGCCGCCGAATCGGCGGGCATGCTGGTGGCCACGGAGATGTCGCGGTCCGGGATCCCGTGGCGGGCGGACGTCCACCGCGAATTGCTGGACACCATGCTGGGGGAGCGCGTTCCCGGCGCACCGGAACCGCGCCGGATGGCGGAATTGGCCGATGAGGTGTCGCGAGCCTTCGGCGGTGCGGTCCGGGTCCGGCCCGACCTGCCCAACGAGATCGTCAAGGCCTTCGCCCGCTCCGGGATCGTGCTGTCCTCCACCCGAAAATGGGAACTCCAGCAGGTCGACCACCCCGCCGTAGCGCCGCTGCTGGCCTACAAGTCGCTCTATCGCCTGTACACCGCACATGGCTGGTCCTGGCTCGAACAATGGGTGCATGGCGGCCGATTTCGTCCCGAATACCTGCCCGGCGGCACGGTGACGGGCCGCTGGACCACCAATGGTGGTGGGGCCCTGCAGATTCCGAAGGTGATCCGGCAAGCGATCCGTGCCGATCCTGGCTGGTGTCTGGTGGTCGCCGACGCCGACCAGATGGAGCCGCGCGTGCTCGCCGCCGTGTCGCGCGACCCCGGATTGATGGAGGTGGCCGGTCGCGGCGAGGATCTGTACGCGGATCTGGCGGTCCGCGGATTCGGCGGTGATCGCGCCCAAGCCAAGATCGCCCTGCTCGGCGCCATCTACGGGCAGACCTCCGGAGATGCCCTGATCCACCTCGCCGGTTTGCGTCGGCGGTATCCGGCGGCGGTCGCCTATGTCGACGATGCGGCGCGCGCCGGCGAGGAAGGGCGCCTGGTGCGCACGTGGCTGGGGCGTACCTGTCCGCCGCTGTCGGTCGCTGCGCCGGAGGAGCCGGACCCGGCCCAGGAAGAAAATCCGGGGGGATACGGCAGCAGCTCCGCGGCCCGGGCCCGTGGCCGGTTCACCCGCAACTTCGTGGTGCAGGGCAGCGCCGCCGACTGGGCCCTGCTGGTCCTGGCCGGTGTGCGTCATGCGATCGCCGGTCTGCGTGCCGAACTGGTCTTCTTCCAGCACGACGAGGTGATCGTGCACTGTCCGGCGGAGGAGGCGGCAACGGTGACCGCCGCGATCGCCGCCGCGGCCGAGACCGCGGGCAGGCTCGCTTTCGGATCGACACCGGTGCGGTTCCCGTTCACCACCGCTGTGGTGGAGTGTTACGGGGACGCCAAGTAGAAAGGCCCCCACACAGAACAGTCCCCGGTAGTCTCCATCGAATCCATGAGCTTTCAGTCGTCGCTGACAACTCTGGCATTCGATTGGCTTGCCGGGGGCCTGGCCAGATCCTCGAAAATTGTCACCGAAGTCAACAGACGTCTCTACTGACAGCGTCACTCATTTCCGGTGTTCTGGTATATGTACAGTCTTCTCCGGATTTTCGTTCTGTCAATACCTGTGGGCCCCTGAATCCGGCTTTTTTCGGCCCCTCCGGGCTGCGCGCGCAAATCGGTGCCGAGACGTGTTGTGCATCGGCATCGGCGCGGCGCAGAATGCTGGGTGTGGAGCTGACAGCCGTGCGTGTCGACAAGCCGGATGATCTCAACGTCGTCATCGGGCAGGCGCACTTCATCAAAACCGTCGAGGATCTGCACGAAGCGCTGGTCGGGGTCAGTTCCCACCTGCGGTTCGGGCTGGCATTCTGCGAGGCATCCGGGCCGTGCCTGGTCCGGCACTCCGGCAACGACGACGATCTGATCGAGCTCGCCACGACGAACGCACTCGCCGTCGGTGCGGGACATTCGTTCATCGTCTTCCTGCGTGAGGGATACCCGGTCAATGTGCTCAACGCGATCCGGCACGTCCCAGAAGTCTGCGGAATATTCTGTGCCACCGCCAATCCCGTGGATGTGTTGATCGCCCAGACCGAGCTGGGCCGCGGAATTGTCGGAGTAATCGACGGGTCCGCACCACTGGGCGTGGAGAATGCCGACGATCAGGCAGACCGTCGACAGCTACTGCGTCAGATCGGCTACAAGTTGTAGGGGCCCGCGTCCGCCGCGTCCGCTGAGGCATTGTGCGGACGGTAACCGTGGAGGACAGTGGGTATGTCCGGTGGCGCCCACCGGGGCGCCGCCTTTATGGGAGCAGGAGGTGGCTCGTGTACGCACGTTCAAGCACCATTGCAGCCCAGCCGTCGTCGATCGACGGTGGGCTCGCGTACCTCCGCAATGAGGTGATGCCGAATCTGCCCGAGCTGGAAGGCTGGGTCGGCCTGTCGCTGATGGTGGACAGGTCGACAGGGCGCTGCATCGCCACTACCGCGTGGGAATCCGAGGACGCACTGCATGCCAGCAGCCGGCGCGTCCAGCCAATGCGTGATGGTCTGGCCCAGTCGCTGCACGGGCCGGTCGAGAAGGTCGAAGAGTGGGAAGTCGCGGTGATGCACCGTGATCACCTGGCAGGCGCGAACGCGTGCACCCGCTGTACCTGGGTGCAGGTCGATCCGTCCGGTATCGACCAGGCGATCGATACGTTCAAATCACAGCTGATGCCGGAGTTCGAGAAGCTCGAAGGATTCCGCAGCGCCAGCCTGTTCGTCGACCGGGCAACCGGCCGCGGCGTCGGCTCCACCGTCTGGGCGAGCCTCGAGGAGCTGGACAGCAGCCGCGAGCACGCTGATCGGATCAGGAAGATGGCGACCAAGGTCACGGGTGCCAGGATTCTCGATGTGGCGGAGTTCAGGTTGGGGTTCGCTCACCTGCGTGTGCCTGAGATGGTGTGACATCAGGAGTCATTCGGCCCGGGAGTGCAGACTCCCGGGCCGGATGCTGCTAGACCGAATCGCCGCTGTGTGTCGCGAGGTAGACGAGCACACTCGTGGCGAGCGCGAACGCGCCGAGAAGACCACCAGCGATGGTATCGGCGCGGTTCGTTGCCACCCCACGTTCGATCCGGTCCCACCCGATGAACGCCGCGGCCACCGCGGCGACCGACGACGGCACCGCCACGAACTCCGTGGCCAAC
Organism: Nocardia sp. NPDC055029; assembly: GCF_053608525.1. Lineage (NCBI taxonomy): Bacteria > Bacillati > Actinomycetota > Actinomycetes > Mycobacteriales > Nocardiaceae > Nocardia > Nocardia sp. NPDC055029. Next base: position 19,737 of record NZ_JBSGVQ010000052.1, on the reverse strand, counting down.
GGGATGAACGAGAACACACAGGCGACGATGCCGAGCACCAGCGACGCGAGTCCGGCACCGTTGCGTGGTGGCGGCGAGGCCTCGATGTCGGGCACTCCACGAGCGTAGCCCGCACCCTGCCGACCGTCACGGAGTGCGCGGTGCGCGTTCCCGGTCGGCCGGGGTGTAGGGGATGTTGGCGGCCCGGTTCTGGTCGACGCGGATGGCCCGGCCCAGTTGGGGGAAGGCGCGCTGGGCGCAGTCGGGCCGTTCACAGATCTTGCAGCCCGCGCCGATCGGCACCGCGGTGCTCTCGTCGTGGATCGGCAGCCCGTGGGAGTAGACGAGCTTCTCGGCGTAGGCGAGGTCACAGCCGAGGCCGATCGCGAAATCCCGTTTGGGAGAAAGATATCCGGGTGTGCTCTCGTCGGTCGTGCGAGCCAGCCACAGGTACTTGCGGCCGTCGGGCATCTCGGCGATCTGCGTGCGGATCCGGCCAGGGGTGGTGAATGCTTCGTGTACTACCCACAGCGGGCAGCTGCCGCCGACCCGGGAGAAGTGAAAGGCCGTGGCGGACTGCCGTTTGGAGATATTGCCCGCGCGGTCGGTGCGGACGAAGAAGAACGGGACGCCGCGCTGGTTCGGGCGCTGCAAGGTCGAGAGCCGATGGCAGACGGTCTCGAAGCCGACCTCGAACATCGACGACAGCAGGTCGATATCGTAGTGCAGTTCTTCGGCGGCGTCGCGAAACCTGGTGTACGGCAGGATCAAAGCACCCGCGAAGTAGTTCGCCAGACCGATCCGCAACAGCTCGCGGGAGCCGGCGGGCATGGTCTCCACCGACGCGGTGAGCGTGTCGATGGTGTCGGAGTGGGTGAGGAACGCCAGCTGGGTGGCGAGCTGGAATGCCCGCTGGCCGGGGGAGAGCCTGCGGGCGAGGATTATCCGGCGGGCCTGCGGGTCGTAGATCCGCTTGGGGCCGGGGGCGGTGGGGTCGTCGGACCGGATGGTGACGGTGATGTCGTGGCGTTCGTGCAGCAGCCGGGTCAGTTGCAGATCCAGGCCGCCGATGCTGAGCCGGTTCCGGGTGAAGAGCTGCTCGGCGGCGTGGTCGAGTTCGGGAATGTGGTTGCGCCGGTCGTAGAAGAAGTCGCGCACGTCCTCGTACGGCATCGCCGTGCCGGGCTCCACGGTCGAGCCCTCGATGCCGGCGGAGAACTGCTCCAGCTGCTCGGTGGCTCCGCGCAGGCGCCGATGCAGGCTGACCAACAGCCTGGCCGCACCGGGTACCCGGGTCATCAGGTCGTCGAGTTCGGCGTTGGTGACCGAGGAGGCGTCGGGGTCGTCGGCGAACACGTCCTGCAGGTCGGCCAGCAGCCGGGCGTCGGTGTCGGCGGCGAAGAAGCCCATGTCCAGGTCGAAGGTGGCGTTGAGCCGCAGCAGAACCTGCACGGTCAACGGTCGCTGGTCGTTCTCGAGCTGGTTGACGTAACTCACCGATAGCCCGAGCACCTTCGCCATCCCCGATTGGGACAGTCCCCGTTGTTCACGCAGCGTCCGCAGCCGTGCGCCCGCGTACATCTTCTGCATGGCGCCACTGTAGCAGCGCCTGCTTTCACAACTTACGCAACTTTGCTGATTTTCGTCCACAAGATTTGGCATTTGCGGTGTATTTCGCGGTAATCGCCACGTGTGTAACGTGCGAAACAGGCCGTTGAAACTCACCGCTCCTGGAGGTCGCACCGTGAAGAACCATCCTGTCCGCACGTACCGTTCCGCCGAGGACTTCCCACGGGAGGAACACCTCGCGTGGCGGATCGCCGAGGTTGCCACCGACGCGGTACCGGTGCAGGCGGAGACCGAGGAGATGATCGTCAACCGGATCATCGACAACGCGGCGGTGGCGGCGGCCTCCATCACCCGCCGTCCGGTGGCCAACGCGCGCGCCCAGGCACTGGCACATCCCTACGGGCCCGGCGCCGCGGTGTTCGGTGTGCCCGGCCGGTTCTCCCCGGAGTGGGCGGCGCTGGCCAACGGTGTCGCGGTGCGCGAGCTGGACTTCCACGACACGTTCCTGGCCGCCGAGTACTCGCACCCGGGTGACAACATCCCGTCGATCCTCGCCGTCGCCCAGCACACCGGCCGTAGCGGCGCCGACCTGATCCGCGGTCTGGCCACCGGGTACGAGATCCAGGTCGACCTGGTGCGCGCGATCTGCCTGCACGAGCACAAGATCGACCACGTCGCCCACCTCGGCCCCTCGGCCGCGGCGGGCATCGGCACCCTGCTCGGTCTCGACGCCGAGACGATCTACCAGGCGATCGGGCAGGCGCTGCACACCACGACCGCCACCCGCCAGTCCCGCAAGGGCGAGATCTCGAGCTGGAAGGCCTACGCACCGGCCTTCGCCGGAAAGATGGCGGTCGAAGCGGTCGATCGCGCCCTGCGCGGTGAGGGTGCCCCCGCCCCGATCTGGGAGGGCGAGGACGGTGTCATCGCCTGGCTGCTGGGCGGGCCGCACGCGGAGTACTCGGTGCCGCTGCCAGGCCCCGGCGAGCCCAAGCGCGGCATCCTCGACACCTACACCAAGGAGCACTCGGCCGAGTACCAGAGCCAGGCCCCGATCGACCTGGCCCGCCGGATGCGCGACCGCGTCGGCGATCTCGACCAGATCGCCACGATCGTGCTGCACACCAGCCACCACACCCACTACGTCATCGGCACCGGATCCAACGATCCGCAGAAGTTCGATCCGACGGCGTCGCGGGAAACCCTCGACCACTCGGTGATGTACATCTTCGCGGTCGCCCTGCAGGACGGCACCTGGCACCACGAGCGTTCCTACGCCCCCGAGCGCGCGCAGCGCCCCGACACCATCGAGCTGTGGCGCAAGATCTCCACCGCCGAGGACCCGGAATGGACCCGGCGCTACCACTCCACCGACCCGAACGAGAAGGCCTTCGGCGCCCGCGCCGAAATCACCTTGAAGAGTGGCGAAGTCATCGTCGACGAGCTGGCTGTCGCCGACGCGCATCCGCTGGGTGCCCGTCCGTTCGCGCGCGACCAGTACGTCGCGAAGTTCCGCACCCTGGCCGAGGGCGTCATCGACCAGGCCGAGCAGGACCGCTTCCTCGACGTCGCCCAGCGCACCCACGAGCTGACCGCCGAGGAGCTTGGCCTGCTGAACTTCACCGTCTCCGACGAGGTGCTCGCCCGCGCGCCGAAGCTGCCGAAGGGGCTGTTCTGATGACCGGCCCGCTGGCTTCGGCGACCTCGGCCGCCGACAAGCGCCTCGCGTTCCGGGCCGGTCTTGCCTCCGCGCGGATCCAGCGGTTCCCCGGCGCGTTCAATCCACTGGTGGCCAAGCTGATCCAGGAGATCGGCTTCGAAGGCGTCTACGTCTCGGGTGCGGTGGTCTCCGCCGACCTCGCGCTGCCCGATATCGGGCTCACCACGCTGACCGAGGTCGCCGGGCGCGGTCAGCAGATCGCCCGGGTCACCGACCTGCCGGTCCTCATCGACGCCGATACCGGCTTCGGTGAGCCGATGAGTGCGGCCCGCACGGTCACCTTCCTCGAAGACGCCGGGATCGCCGGCGCGCACTTCGAGGACCAGGTCAACCCGAAGCGGTGCGGTCATCTCGACGGCAAGGCCGTTGTTTCCGTGGACGAGATGGTGCGCAGGCTGAGGGCGGCGGTGTCCGCACGCCGCGACCCGAGCTTCGTCCTCTGCGCGCGCACCGACGCCGCGGGTATCGAAGGCATCGACGCCGCGATCGAACGCGCCGAGGCCTACGCCGAGGCCGGTGCGGACCTGATCTTCACCGAAGCGCTCTCCGAGGCCGCCGAATTCGAGAAGTTCCGTGCCGCGGTCGCGATTCCGTTGCTGGCCAACATGACCGAATTCGGCAAGTCCGAGCTGATCTCGGCCCAGACGCTGGAGTCCATCGGCTACAACGCCGTCATCTATCCGGTCTCCACGCTGCGGCTGGCGATGTTCGCCGCCGAGGCCGGGCTGCGCGAGATCTACGAACAGGGCACCCAATCCGGTCTGCTCGACCGGATGCAGCATCGCAGTCGCCTCTACGAACTGCTGCAGTACGAGCGCTACAACGAATTCGATTCCGACATTTTCAATTTCGCTTTGGGAAGGGACCAGTGATGACGGACATCGCCGTACCGACCATCTACAAGGGACTCGCCGGTGTCGTCGTCGACACCACCGCGATCTCGAAGGTGGTCCCGGAAACGAACTCGCTGACCTACCGCGGCTACGCCGTGCAGGACCTGGCCGCGCACTGCTCCTTCGAGGAGGTGGCCTACCTGCTCTGGCGTGGTGAGCTGCCCGATCACGTCGAGCTGGAACGGTTCTGCCAGCAGGAGCGCGCGTCCCGGCGCGCGGACCGGTCGCTGCTGTCGCTGGTGGTGAAGATGCCCGACAACTGCCATCCGATGGACATCGTCCGCACCGCGATCAGCTACCTCGGCGCCGAAGACCCTGCCGAGGACGACAACTCGGCACAGGCCAACCGCGCCAAGGCACTGCGGATGCTCGCCGTGCTGCCGACCATCGTGGCCGCCGACCACCGGCGCCGCCACGGCCTGGATCCGATTCCGCCGCACTCCCATCTGGGGTATGCGGAGAACTTCCTGAACATGTGCTTCGGCACGATCCCGTCGCGGGAACTGGTCAAGGCGTTCGAGGTCTCGCTGATTCTCTACGCCGAGCACAGTTTCAACGCATCCACTTTCGCCGCGCGCGTCGTCACGTCGACCCTGTCCGATATCTACAGCGCGGTGACCGCCGCGATCGGCGCGTTGAAGGGCCCGCTGCACGGCGGCGCCAACGAAGCGGTCATGCACGACATGCTCGGGATCGGCGATCCCGCCCTGGCCGAGGAGTGGTTGCGCACCAAACTGGCGCACAGGGAGAAGGTGATGGGCTTCGGCCACCGGGTCTACAAGAACGGTGATTCCCGGGTGCCCACGATGAAGAAGGCCTTCCTCGACATCGCCGCCGCGACCGACGGCGGCAAGTGGGTGCAGATGTACGAAACGCTCGAACGCACCATGGACGAGGCCACCGGCATCAAGCCCAACCTCGACTTCCCGACCGGCCCCGCCTATTACCTGCTCGGATTCGACATCGAGGTGTTCACCCCGATCTTCGTGATGAGCCGGATCACCGGCTGGACCGCGCACATCATCGAGCAGGGTGAATCCAACGCTCTGATCCGGCCACTGAGCGAGTACGTCGGAGTGCCACAACGGGCGGTCGTGGCCTAGCACGCCGGGTAGTGACTCTCTGTGTCTCCGAGGGTGATTCGGTGGCGACCGGATGAAGAGCGAAGCGGCCGTCACCGCGCCGCGCGGCGGTATCGTTGGGCGAATCGCCGTGGCGAAGGTACAGCAGGTCGAGGGCGGCGACCTACTAGTGGAACTGGGGGAGAGTCGATGACCGATGCTGAACGACCCGCGACCAAGCCGACGCCGTTGGTCTCCCGGACTCCGTCGGTCGCGCAGAGTCTGCGGACACACGCGGGTCGGGGTGTGCCGTTCTCGGTCGAGTTCAATCCGCCGCGTGATGCCGTGGGTGAGGCGAGGCTGTGGCGGACGGTGCGCGAGTTCGAGCGGATGCATCCGGCCTTCGTGTCGATGACCTACGGCGCGGGCGGGTCGACCAAGGACCGGACCGCGCGGATCACCGGTGAGCTCGCCACCGAGACCACGCTGCTGCCGGTCGCGCACCTCACCGCCGTCGGGCACAGCGTCGCGGAGTTGCGTGCGCTGATCGGCTGCTACGCCGATTCCGGCATCCGCAACGTGCTCGTCCTGCGCGGTGATCCGCCGGGTGATCCCCTCGGCGAGTGGCGCAAGCACCCCGGTGGCGTCGAGTACGCCGAGGAACTGGTGCGCATCGTGCGCGACCTCGGCGACTTCCACGTCGGCGTCGCCTCGTTCCCGCAGGGCCACCACCGCTCGCCCGACCTCGACCACGACACCCGCCACCTCGCCGCGAAACTGCGTGCGGGCGCGGAGTATTCGATCACGCAGATGTTCTTCGACGTGGAGCACTATCTGCGGCTGCGAGATCGGGTCGTCGCCCTCGACCCGATCGAGGGAGCGAAACCGATCATCCCGGAGCTTATGCCGATCACCTCACTGCGGACCGTCCAGCGCGCGGAAGAGCTGAGCGGCCGGTCGCTGCCGAAACGGGTGATGGAACGCCTGCGCCGCGCCGCGGGTGACGGGCCGGAGGAGAACCGCGCTGCTGTGCGTGCCGAGGGAGTCGAGATCGCGACGGAGATGACCCGACGTCTGATCGACGAGGGAGCCCCCTGCCTGCACTTCATCACCCTGAACTTCGCGAAGGCGACCAGCGAAGTCCTCGGCAACCTCGGCTACGGAGTGACAGCGGCCCCGATCAGCGCTTGAAATCCGCGACGTTACGATCGGGTGATCGGGCCGCCTCAGGGAGGACGCGCAGTGATTCTGACCGACCGCATCGCACGGGGTGTCGCCGACGGCGAGGTTTCGACAGTGTTCCGGCGCTGGTCAGCACCCCGAGTTCGGGTCGGCGGCACCCTGCACACCAGCGCTGGGATCGTCGAGATCGTCCGCGTCGACCGGATCGAGCCACAGGAGATCTCGAACGCCGACGCGCACCGCGCCGGAGAGCATGACGCTGAAGCCGTGAAAGCGGCCCTGCGTGGCTCCCCGCAAAATCCGGTCTTCCGGATCGAGGTCCGCTACGTCGGGCCCGACGAACGGGTGGCGTTGAGGAGCGATGCGGACCTATCCCCGCAGGACGTCGCCGAGATCTCCGCGGCACTGACCCGGCTGGACAAGGCGAGTCGCCGAGGATCATGGACAGGTGCGGTCCTCGCCGCCGTGGCGGAGCATCCCGGTCGCCGTGCGGCCGACCTGGCGGAGCCTCTCGGCAGAGACAAGGATTCGTTCAAGCTCGACGTACGAAAGCTCAAGAACCTCGGCCTGACCCACAGCTTGGAGACCGGCTACGAGATCTCACCGCGCGGCGCGGCGTATTTGCGTGCCATCTCTAGCTGAGAATTTGTACCAGTCGTACCGTGGACTCGGGAGCTTCAGGGAAACCCGGCCACCTCGGATAACCGGCCGGGCTGCCATCGCCTTCGCACGGGGTGCCGGGGGTCACAAGATCGTGTCGGAAACCCTGCGGGCCGACCGTAGGTTTCGGCGGTGGCGACCGCAGGATTCCGATTTCCCGTAGACATCCGGGGAAGTGTTGTCGGAACATGGGTGACAGTTCGATCGGGGAGTCGGTAATTCCTGCCGTGAATTGTTTCCGAAGTCCTCGGAACATAATGTCACCGATGTCTCCGAACAATTCTGTGACGCATTGTGCCGAATCCTGTTCACGCAATGATCGGGCCGGACTCGGCGACGAGTCCGGCCCGATCGGGCGGTGGGTGCGCTGCGCTCTTCAGATCGGTCCGTGGCCCGCGGCGACCCGGCCCGCGACATGCCGGACATCGCGATGCGAGATCAGCCACTCACCCTCGTAGTGCTCGAACTCGTCCTGGGCCAGTCCGATGACGACCCAGTCGGCCGGTCGGCCCACGTCGGTGGCGGGAGTGCTCAAGAACCAGTGCCACACCGTGGCATAGGCGGTGAGCAGGGGTTTGTCGCCGTTCCACTCGATGGTGGCCTGCCCGATGACGTGCGCGACCAGGGAGCGCTGCGACTTGGGCACCCGGCTCATGTGATCGGTGAACTCGTCGCGGCCGTGGAACAGGACCGGCGGGCCCGGCATGATCCGGTACTCGATCAGCGCGTCGGGGGTGAAGCACTCGCTGAACCGCTCGCTCTCCTGGGTGTCGGCGATCCGGAAGAATTTGTAGAACGTTCGGAAGATCGCTCGCTCCGCTTCGATGGTGGCGAGGAGATTGTCCGGTAGTGCGGTCACGTCGGTCCTTTCTCTGCCGGCGACAACGCATCGCGCGGCGCGTCGTTCGATAATCGACACGAGGCGAAGCTAGCACGGTGCCCGAAACTTTCCGATGGCGTACCAGACAATTCGTGCGACGAGGTATTGCGAGCGGTGTGATCCGAATTGTTGACCGAATATTTCGAGGTGTGAAATCTTTCGATGTGTCGCCCGCCGTGAGTCCCACGTGAATCCGGGCAGTAGGTCGGGCAAGTCCACCACGGCCAGAATGATTCTGCGCCTGGCGCCGCCGACCTCAGGGCGCATCGTGTTCGACGGCGACGATGTGACGACCAGCAAAGGCGCGCGATTGCGGGCGCTGCGACGTCGCGCCCAGGTGATCTACCAGAACCCGTACAGACACCGGTGTGGCGTACCTGTTCATCTCGCACGACCTGGCGGTGGTGCGCCAGATCGCCCATCGGGTCGCGGTGATGCGGCAGGGCCGCGTCGTCGAGACGATGTAGGAGATACCTCGCGCAGGCGGCGGAGCTGATCGGCCGCCTGCGCGGGCGATCCGGTGGGCAGTGTCGGGGCATCCTCGGGCATCGGCGGGGGAACGGTGACGAGCCCGAAGCGGAAAGGGCGGTGGCTCAAGGGTTCTCCGGTGCCCCGTAGGCGCGCAGGAAGGTGTCGACGGCAGCGGTGGCGACAGCGTGCATCTCGGCGGTGGCGACCTTGCGGGTGCCCAGCCGGGTGCGGCCCTCCATCGGGCCGGTGATCAGCACGAGGAACTGCTCGGCGGCGGTCGCCGGATCGCTCGCCCGCAGACGGCCCGCCAGCGCCAGGCGCGCCAGCCGATCCGCGAGCGCGTCACCGAGCTGATCGGAGGTCCGGCTCACCACGACATCGATCAGATCGGGGAACTGGGCGACCTGACCGTAGGTGAGCCAGCGCAGCGACCGGGCCTGCTCGGTACAGCAGGACCGGATCAACCGGTACGCCACGTCTTCCAGGGTGGCGCGCAGATCCTCGCCCGGGTTCCGCAACCGCTCGACCACCGCCAGATTCTCGGCGAGCACCGCGTCGCTGGCGGCGGCCAGCGCGTGCCGGAACAGCGTTTCCTTGTCGTTGAGGTGGTTGTAGATAGTCGGCTTGGCGACGCCGGCCACCTCGGCGATCTCCTGCACGCCCGCCTGCGCGTACCCCCGGCGGGCGAAGACCACGAAGGCCGCGTCCAGGATCGCCTGGCGCTTGTCGATCCGCCCTCGCGAGGTGGTCTGCCCGGTCGGCGTATGCGCTGAAGTCACACCGGCAGTCTAGCCCATCCGCACGAGGAAATTTCCTCGCGGGTTCAGTTTCATGTACTCCGGTTGATATGTTCGTGGCAGAACATTAGAGTGAACCGGCGAGTTCAATCATGCTGTTCCACTTCGGGAGAGACCCATGATGCAAACCCCAGGAGACAGGCTTGATCCGCCTGTGCGCCACAGTGTTCGCCCGAGTGGAAGCGATCGGGCGGCGAGCGAGTCATGTTCGGTGGTCGGTCTCCAGGCCGAGCCGTGGCTGGAGATCCTGCAGGCGCCTGCGCGAGACGGATTGACGGTGACCGAGGTGTGCCGTCGATACAAGATCTCGCGCAAGAGCTACTACAGCTATCTCGCGCGCTACCGGGAACATGGCGTGGCGGGATTGGCACCGCGGTCGCGCAGGCCCAAGACTCTCCCGGCCCGGACACCAGCCGAGATCGAGGCCGTCGTGGTGCGAGTTCGGCTGAACCACCCGCGCTGGGGGGCACGCAGGATCCGGGCGCACCTGTTGCGCTCTGGTTCGAGTCGAGTGCCCGCAGTGTCGACAGTGCACGCGATCCTGCGCCGCCACGGTCTGATCGGCGCGCAGTCGGATTACGCGGCCTTCATCCCAATGCAACCGCCGACCGCGAAGGAACAACTGATGACGGCACACCAGACGCCCAGCCGTGCGGGGGATAACACCTGATGACTACATCGACCTCCACCCGGGACGATGCCGCCGAAGCGTTGTTTCCGCGGCGTTGGGCCGCGATGGCCGTGCTCGTCCTGGGATTTACGCTGGATCTGCTGAATGTCACGATCGTCAACGTCGGTCTACCGGCCATCCAGGCGGATCTCGGGGGGACTCCCGCGCAGGTTGGCTGGATCGCGACTGCCTACCTGCTGGCCTTCGCGGCGACGCTGATCACGGCCGCCCGGTTGGGCGACCTGTGGGGCCGCAAACGGGTGTTCCTCGTCGGGCTGGCCCTGTTCGCTCTCGCCGGCGGCTGGTCCGCGCTCGCGAACACCCCGGCCGAACTGATCGCCAGTCGTGCGGCGCAAGGCGCTGCCGCGGCGATTCTGGCGCCACAGGTTCTCTCCAGCTTGTTCGTTCTCTTCCGTGGACCCGAACGCGCCACCGTCCTCGGCATTTTCGGTGTGGTCGCCGGACTCGCGCAAGCTGGGGGATTGCTGCTGGGAGGTGTGCTCGTGACCGCGGATGTCGCCGGATCGGGATGGCGGGCGATCTTCTGGGTCAGCGTCCCCGGTGCACTCGTTCTGCTCGGCCTCGGCGCGTGGCTCATCCCGGAGAACCGCGCCGAAGGTGCGCTGCGGCCACGCTGGCTCGCCGCGATCGGCCTGACCGCCGGTCTGGTGGCGATCGTGTTCCCGCTGCTGGAAGGCCGCACGTATGACTGGGCGCCGTGGACCTGGCTCCTGCTGGCAGCAGGCGTCGCCGCCGTCGCTCTCGTTGCCATCGGCGAGAATCGTGATGCGGCCGGTCGGGCCGGAGCGCTGTTGCCGCTGGACCTGCTTCGTGCGCGCACCAGCAGCGTCGCACTCGCCGTTCAAGTGGTTGCCTTCGCCGCCTTCAGCGGATTCTTGCTCGTCTTCGTTCTCTGGCTCCAAGAAGGCCAGGGCTATACGGCACTGCGAGCTGGAATCGTGACCGTCGCGTTCTCCGTCGGCGGACTGGCGGTCGCCCCGCTGGTGGGACGCCTCACCATGCGGTTCGGCCACTTCGCTGTCATCGCGGGCACCCTTTTCGGCGCCGTCGGCACCCTGGCGGTACTGGGCGCGGCCACTACTGCGACCACTGACGTCAACCCGTGGCTGCTCGCGCCCGGACTGTTCGTCGTCGGTATCGGCATCAACCTTGTCCAACCTCCGTTGACGACGTTGTTCTTGTCTACGGTGCCGACGCGCTACGCGGGGTCGGCTTCGGGAATCTGGACCACCGGCCAACAGTTCGGTGGTGCGGTCGGAGTGGCCTCCCTGAGTGCCATCTTCTTCGGTGTCGCCGCCAGTGATGGCTACCGCAGCGCTCTGACTGCCTGCGCGCTGACGATCATCGCGGCGCTGGTGGTCAGCGCGGTGCTCTGCATTGCTCTGCCTTCCCCGGCGGCCACATGAGATCTCACCGCGCGGCGTGTTTGCGTGCGATCGCTAGCTGAGAATTCGTACCAGTCGTACCGTTGGATTCGGGAGATCAGTCAGCGTCGACGAGGAGGCTACTCATGTATGCAGCAAAGGGCGACCGGCTAATCGTGCATGGCAGGACCGTCGGGCAACACGATCATGTGGTCGAGATCGTCGAGGTACTCGGCCACGACGGCGCGCCTCCCTACCGGGTGCGGGCTGAAGACGGCCACGAGAGCATCATGTCGCCCGGGACGGACGCCCAGGTGGTGCATCGCGAGGCCTCGGACACCGAGTAAGCCCCCGCATCGAGCACGCTACCAACGCCCCGTGGAGACCCTGCCCATGGTCTGCGTGCGACAGAGGATTCCCACTGGGCGGGACTCTATCGGTCGATTGTCCAATTCGCCGGGTGTCGGGGCCACTCGGCAACTACGGTGCCGCGCATGTCTCGCACTCACCGTATTCTCGCGGCCGCCGCCCTGGCCGCTGTCCCACTCGCCGCGGCAGTGCCCGCCCCGGCGGCTCCGGTCGTGAACAAGGTCGTGGTCATCGGTATCGACGGCACGCTGTGGAGTGAGGTGTCGGCGGCCGATGCCCCCAACCTCGACCGCCTGGCCGCGGAGGGCACCCTGGCGCGCACCTCCATCGCCCCGCACACCACCATGTCGTGCGTGTCGTGGGCGACGGCGCTGACCGGTGTGTGGGATACCAAGCACGGGATTCAGGACAATGGATCCACCTGCAATGCGGGACCTTTCGCGCAGTATCCGACGGTGTTCACCCAGGTGGAACGGGAGCGTCCGTCGTTGTCGACGGCCTCCATCGGCACCTGGGACAAGATCGGCATGATCGCGCGCACCGGCAGCCCGCAGGCCGACCGGGTGGCCGTCACGCAGATCGATCCCACCGGTGCGGGTGTCTGTGAGACCACCGCCGATGCCAACGCCACCGCGGCGGTCGTCTCGGCGATCACCGAGGACGGGACCGATCTGCTGTTCACGCACCTCGATCAGGTGGACATCGTCGGGCACACGCTGCGCGGAATCTGGCCGCAGGCGTATCGCGATGCCATCGGCCGGGTGGACGGCCTGGTCGGGAAGATCACCGCCGCGGTGGACGCGCGGGCGGCTTCGCATGCGAACGAGCGGTGGACGATTCTGGTCACCACCGACCACGGGCACAAGCCGGATGGTGGCCATGGTGGGCAAAGTGCCTACGAGACGGCCAGTTTCGTGATCGCGCGCGGAGCGGGGTTCGCTGCGGGCACGCAGAACAATGGGTACACCCTCGCCGACATCACGCCGACCGTTCTGGATCTGCTCGATATCTCGGCACCGGCGAATCTCGACGGCGAGTCGATGTTGACGGGCGGTTCGGGCAACCCGGCGGCACCGGTGCCGAATACGCCACCGGTCGACTCCGGGATCACCGGTTCGTCGTCCGGTTCGGCGCAGGCGGCCATGGTGGCGAATCCGTTGTGCCTGCTGGGAAGTGGATCGGCCAGTGGATCGGCGAGCGGTTCGTATGAGAAGTAGTGCGTTGACAGCTGGATCGCCTGGAGGATTGACGAGAATGAGTCTGTCTCGGATGCTGGTCGCGATCGGGTCGGCCGTCGCTATCGCTGTGGCCGGGTCGAGCACGGTGGGTGCCGCGCCGGGAGGCAACTCCGGCTCGGGGCACGGGAGTGCGAGCGGGTCCGGCACGGGTAGTGCGGGGGCCGCACCCACTGCTGTGCAGTCCCTCGGACCCGAGTTCATGTGGGGCGTGTCGATGGCGGGATTCCAGTCCGAAGGTCATGCGCCGGACAGCAATTGGATTCGCTATGCGAATTCGGGGAAGGCGCGCGACAGGTACGGTGATTCGGTCGACTTCTTCACCCGATACGCCGAGGATATCGACCTGGCGGCCGATCTCGGAGCCAAGGTGTACCGGCTCAGTATCGAGTGGGCGCGGGTGCAGCCGCAGCCGGATGTGTGGGACGAGAACAACTTCCGCTTCTACGACAACGTCGTGCAGAAGATTCGCGCGGCGGGAATGCGTCCGATGCTGACGCTCGACCATTGGGTGATTCCCGGCTGGGCAGCCGACCGTGGTGGCTGGACGGGCAAGACGATGGTGTCGGATTGGCTGGCCAATATGCGGCAGGTCGTCGACCGTTACGCGCCGTACAACCCGTTGTGGGTGACCATCAATGAGCCCATGGGCTATGTCGCGCAATCGATCAAGATCGGCGATATCGGTGCGGTCGACGCACTGCCGATGTTCGAGCGACTGGTGCAAGCGCACAGCGCGATCTACGACTACATCCACCTTCGTCAGCCGGACGCGCTGGTGACCAGCAATGTCGCACAGTACCCGGTGGTGCAGAACCTGACCGATCGGCTGTTCGTCGATCGAGTTCGCGCGAAGCTCGACTACCTCGGCATCGACTTCTATTACGGTGCGTCACTGTCGAATCTGCCGAGCTTCGCCCTGCTGGGCGACGAACTGTGGAAGAACGCGATCGAACCCGAAGGTATCTACTACGACCTGCGCGCCTACGCCGAGAAGTTCCCTGAACTGCCGCTCTATGTGGTGGAGAACGGCATGCCGACCGACAACGGGCTACCGCGCACCGACGGATACGACCGAGCCGATCATCTGCGCGACACCATCTATTGGATTCAGCGCGCGAAAGCCGACGGCATCGACGTGATCGGCTACAACTACTGGAGCCTCACCGACAATTACGAATGGGGCAGCTATGCACCGCGATTCGGTCTCTACACGGTCGATGTGAAGACCGACCCGAGCCTCACGCGCCGACCGACCTCCGCGGTCCCGGCCTACCGGAACATCGCCGCACTCGGCGGAGTGCCCGCCGACTACCGGCCGACCCGCGACCCCGCCCTGTGCTCGATCGTCACACCGTTCGACAGCTGCCTGCGCCCCGTTTCGGTGCCTTAGGCGGGGATGAGCCCAGCCGCCTCTCGCAGCCCGAGCGTGATCACGGATGAAGCCGGCTGGTGGATTCCGGCTCCTGCTCGGTCGTGGCCGACCAGCCGGCGAGCAGCTTCAGGCCCTCCTCGGCGGCGGTGCCAGGGGGCGCGCTGTAGACGACCACGCTCAGGCCGCTGTCGTCCGGCAGGGTCATGGTCTCCTGGTCGAGTTCCAGGTCGCCGACGAGCGGGTGGTTGAGGCGTTTGGAGCTCTGGCTGAAGGCATAGACGTCCTGGGAGCCCCACATCACGCGGAAGGCGTCACTGCGGGTCGACAGTTCACCGATCAGGTTCGACAGCTCCCGGTCGTAGGGGTTCTTCCCCACCTCGGTGCGCAGCGCGCCGACGGCGAAGCGGGCCATACGCTCCCAGTCGATGTAGAACCGCCTCGCCGCGGGGGTGAGGAACGCGAACCTGGCGACGTTCGCCCCGCAGGTCGCATCGGCGTACATCTCCGAGTACAGGGCCCGGCCCAGCGAGTTGGCGGCCAGCGTGTCGAGGCGGTTGTTCATGACGGACGCCGGCAGCCCCGGCATGCCTTCGACGATTCGCGCCACGCTGGGCCGAACCGTCGGCCGGACGGCCCGCTGCCGGGCCCTGGGCGCCGGTCCTGCCGCGCGGGCGAGGTCGTACAGATACATGCGCTCTGTGCCGTCGAGCCGCAGTGCCTGGGCCAGCGCGTCCAGCACGCCGTCGGAGACACCTTTGAGGCTGCCGCGTTCCAGGCGCGTGTAGTACTCGACGCTCACCCCGGCGAGCGTGGCGACCTCACCCCGGCGCAGTCCGGGCACCCGCCGCTGACCGTACGTCGGCAGACCCGCCTGCTCGGGCGTGATCCGCTCGCGTCGGGAGCGGAGAAACGCGCTGACTGCGTCCCGGTTGTCCATCAGGACAGCGTAGGCAGCCCGCGGGGCGGGTGGGGGGCACTGCCAGGACCCCTCACAGCGGAGTCTCCCCCGTCACGGCCGCGTCCCGTTGCATGGTGCATGCCCCGGTCCTCCGGGGCCCGGTCGGTGCGAGGACATACCCGCCCCGACCGGACGAACAAGACTGAAGGGCACACGCGATGAGCGATCAGATCGAGACAGTGACGCAGACCCCGGCGGATGTCGTACGAGGGCTGTACGACGCGCTGCGACAGGGCGACGTGCCGGGTGTCCTGGCCACACTCGACCCCGAGGTGATCGTGGACGAGCCGAATCAGCTTCCCTACGGCGGCGTGCACCGAGGCCGCGAGGTGTTCGTCCAGTCGGTCCTTGGCGTGATGATGGGCTACGCCGACGTCGCCATCACCGATGCCGAGGTGTACGAGGGTCCGGCGGGCGTAGTCGGAACCCTCACCGGAACGCTCACGGCCCACACCACCGGTGAGCGGTACCCGCTGACCATGGTCGAGATCCACCAGGTTGTAGACGGCACGGTGCACAAGATCGACGTCTACACCAAGAACCCCCACGATCTCGCCGCGTTCTACGCGCGTGCCGAGGCAGGCACCCGATGACGACGCCACACGCCTGTTCTATCCGGCTTCGGCGATGCGGTCGAGCAACTCGGTGAGCAGGCCGCTCTCGCCGGCGGTGAGGGCGGTGGTCTGTGGGAGGAGGGCACGCAGGGCGACTGCCGCGCCGGCGGGGCCGGGTGCCGCCGTGATGGGAACGTCGGTGTGATCGTGGCGATGACGGCTTCCCTCGCCAGATGGGACACGGTGATGTCGCGGTGGTCCGGGGGAGTGGCGATGAGGGCCAGGGTGGTGCCGCCGCCGACGGCGTGGACCAGTTGGGTGGCTCGCGCCTCGTCGATGCGCAGTCGGCCTGCTTCGGCGATCCGGTGGATATAGGCGCCGAGAACCGCCAGTGCGGTCAGCGCCGCGGGCGAGGTGCCGCCCGGACGGGACTCGGCATACATGAGGGTGTAGAGAGCCGGGTTGGCCAGGCCGAATTCCATGTTCAGATTCCAGCCGGTGCGCAGGTCCGCGACCGGGTCGTCGGTGGGCTCGCGACTGGTCTTCTCGCTCAGGTGGGCTGCGAAGCCGTAGGCCGCGACCGCGTCGAGCAGGCCTTGCTTGTCGACGAAGAGCCGGTAGATGGTCGGGGCCTGGACGCCGGCCGCGGCGCTCACCGCGCGGGTCGACACCGCCTCGCGTCCACCTTCCGCGAGGAGCTGGGCTGCGGCGGCGATGATCCGTTCGCGGTTCCTCTCGGCGGCAGCGGGGCGATCAGTCTCCATGGTTATACCGGCCAGATCGGCCACCAGGTCCTGGACAGACTCGTCCACGACGGCCAACCGGTCCGGGTCATCGCCCGCGACCCCGCACGGCTGAATCCACGGATCCGTGAGCGCATCGAGGTCGTGCAGGGATCGCACAGCGATCCCGAGGTCCTCGCCGCGGCATTCGCGGGCGCAGACAGCCTGTTATGGCTGGTCCCCCCGAACCCCCGCGCCGCGGACATCCACGACCACTACCTCGACTTCACCCGCCCGGCCGCCGAGGCCATCAAGACCAGGGGCGTCACGCGCGTCGTCGGTGTCACCAGCCTGGGCCGCGCCTACGGAAAGCCCGCCGGGCTACTGTCGCCCGCGTTCGCGATGGACGAGATGATCGAGGGCACCGGAGTGAGCTACCGGGCCCCGACCAGCTTCCGCCAGTGGTGTCTTGAGGTACTGAAGCCTGCCGTCCTGACCTGAACCACCATGCTGCGGCCCGGCGACGACAATGGTCGTATGGCCACCAGTGTGGAACTGCGCGCCTACGCCGAGCTGAACGACTTCCTCCGCCCGGCCGCTCGGTATGCGGCGCAGCAGCGACCGGTCCGTCCGCATCAGACCGTCAAGGACATTGTCGAGGCCGCGGGAATCCCGCACACCGAGGTCGATCTGATACTGGTCAACGGTGAGTCCGTCGACTTCGGCCACCACCCGCAACCGGGTGATCGGATCGCTGCGTACCCGATGTTCGAAACTCTGGATGTCGGGCCGCTGACCAGGGTTCGGGCCCGCCCGCTGCGCGAGCCGCGGTTCATCGTCGACGTCAATCTCGGCGGCCTCGCCCGGCTGATGCGCCTGATGGGACTCGACACCCGCTGCGACTGGGCCGCCGCCGACGCCGCGCTGGCCGAGACAGCCGCCGCCGAACATCGCATCCTGCTCACCCGCGACCGCGGACTCCTCGCGCGGCGCAACGTCACCCACGGCGTCTTCGTGCACGCGGACCGGCCGTTCGAGCAGATCGTCGAGCTGATCCGCAGGCTCGACCTGGCCGATCGCCTTGCCCCCTTCACCCGCTGCCTGCGCTGCGGCGGCCTCGTCACCGACGTGGCGAAGAGCGACATCATCGATCGCCTCGAACCGCTCACCCGCCGCTATTACGACACCTTTCGCCGGTGCTCGGAGTGCGGGCGCGTCTACTGGGCGGGCTCACATCAGCGGCGGCTCGACAACACGGTCACCCGAATTCGCGCCGCGACGAGGGTCCGACGGGGCATCGACTAGAGGCGTCACTACCCGCAACAGAACGGATCAGAACCAGTTGTCGTCGGTGTCGAGTGCGGTTCGGTCCAGCTCGGCGAGCAGGTCCAGTTGTGGTGCGGTCTTGGGCAGTTCGTAGCGGAAGTAGTAGCGGGCGGCCGCGCGCTTGCCGTCGTAGAAATCGCCGTCCTCGCCGACGGTCGCCAACTCCTGCTCGAGCCAGATCCAGGCGATCACGATGTGCCCGAACGCCTCGAGATAGACGGCGGCATTGGCCATGGCCGCGGCCGGGTCGCCCGCGGCGAACATGGCCGCGGTGACGGCGAGCAGTCGCTGCCATGCGGCGTCGAGTCGCCCGGCGTGATCGCCGGGTTGTCCGCCGGCCGCGCGGGCCGCGGTCACGGTGTCGGCGATGCGCTCGCTCAGCAGGAGCAGCGAGGCGCCGTCGTGCTGGATCACCTTGCGGCCGAGCAGGTCCAAGCCCTGGATGCCGTGGGTGCCCTCGTGGATCGGGTTGAGCCGGTTGTCCCGGTAGTGCTGTTCGACATCGTATTCGCGGGTGTAGCCGTAGCCGCCGTGGACCTGGATCGCCAGATTGTTGGCTTCCAGGCACCACTGCGATGGCCAGCTCTTGGCGACGCCGGTGAGGATCTCCAGCAGCCGGGTGTGCGCGCGGGCGGCCTCCGCGTCGGTGGCGGTGCGTTCGAGATCGATGAGCCGGTTGCAGTACAGCAGCAGTGCCAGCGCTCCCTGGCAGTAGGCCTTCTGCGCCAACAGCATTCGCTTCACATCGGGGTGTTCGATGATCGGGATCTGCGCGGTGGCCGGGTCCCTGGTCGTCAGGGCACGGCCCTGGTGGCGGGTTCGGGCGTACTCGACGGATTTGAGGTAGCCGGTGTAGCCCAGCGCGGTGGCGCCGAGGCCGACGCCGAGCCGCGCCTCGTTCATCATCGTGAACATGTACGACAAGCCGCGGTGCGCCTCGCCGACGAGGTAGCCGACCGCACCCGGCGCTCCGTGCGGAGTGTGGCGGCCCTCGCCGAAATTGAGGACGGTGTTGGTGGTGCCCCGATAGCCCATCTTGTGGTTGAGCCCGGCCAGGACGACATCGTTGCGCTCGCCGCGCGACCCGTCCTCGGCGACGAGGAACTTCGGCACGATGAACAGCGAGATTCCCTTGGTGCCCGCCGGCCCGCCTGGGATCTTCGCCAGCACCAGATGCACGATGTTCTCGGTCAGTTCGTGATCACCGCCGGAGATCCACATCTTCGACCCGAACAGCCGGTAAGTGCCGTCGGCCTGCGGCTCGGCGCGGGTGACGATGTCGGCCAGGGAACTCCCCGCCTGGGGTTCCGACAGGCACATGGTGCCGGTGGCCGTTCCCTCGATCATGGGGTGGACGAACCGCTCGATCTGGTCGGCACTGCCGTGCGCCGCGATCAGATTCGCGTTGCCGATGGTCAGGAACACATAGGCGGTGGTGCCGACGTTGGCGGCCTGGAACCAGCTCATGCCCGCGGCCTGCACGGTCGCGGGCAGTTGCAGCCCGCCGAGGGCCTCGTCCATGCCCGCGCCGATGAGGTTGGCCTTGGTGAACGCTTCGACCGCGGCGCCCACCTCCGGGATCATGGTCACCGTCGTGCCGTCGAAGGTGGGTTCGTTGCTGTCGTTGCGCTTGTTGTGCGGGGCGAAGTAGCGCGTCGCGATGTCCTCGCACAGCTCCAGGAAACCGTCGAAGGTCTGCTTCGAGTGTTCGGCGAACCGCGGCGCCGCGGTCAGGTCGTCTACCCGCAGCCATTCGTAGAGCAGGAAATCCAGATCCCGGCGGGAGATCAGGGTCGAGCGCACGGTCGTCCTCTCCGGGGTCTCCGCCTCGAACGGCGGCCCCTGTGCTGTCGGCACCAAGCTACCGACGATCGGTGATTGGTTCCGGGGAAACCCGCCGCTGGGTCGGCACCGCGGCGAGACCCGGTGTC
>NZ_JBSGVQ010000051.1:0-45434 GCF_053608525.1 Nocardia sp. NPDC055029 | reverse complement strand
GGAACGAAGACACCGCCGCACGCGATGGCGCACACCCGGCAATCATTCCGCCTCCACTGTCCCGCACAACAAGCCAGGACGGAAGCGATCACCCACCGGACACTCGAATTGTCCGCCCTACTGCACTCGTAGGCTGCCGAAGAGGCCGTCCTTCTCGTCCTCGGGTCCCGCCGTGAAGTACAGCGCGTTCGCATCCCCCAGGCTCTCACCGTTGCCGAACATCAGCGCCCACAGCCCGGCGATCTCGACCGGTTTCGCGTCACCGTCGCGCAGGTAGTCGACGAAGGTGCCGGTGGTGTCGTCGTAGGCCAGCACGCGGCCGAGGCCACCGAAGTTGCCGATCAGCAGCTTGCCCGAGAGCGCGCCGAAGTTCGACGGCGCGATCGCGACGCCCCACGGCGCGTTGAGCCTGCCGCCGTCGTCGATGATCCGCACCAGCTTGCCCGCGGCGTCGAATTCGGCGACCTTGCCCTTGTCCGGCTTGCCGTTCGAGGCCTTGTCGGCCTCGGCGTCGAGGGCGTCCTCTTCGGCCTTGTCGAACTTCTTCGGATCCTTCTCGTCGGGCTTTGTCACCGCGTAGGACACGAACACGCGGCTGCCGAGGGTGGTGATGTTGAACGGCGCCGGGTCGCCCGGCTTGACCTTCTTGCCCTTCTCGGGCGTCGCCGGGTCGATCACGTCGCCGGTGGCGAAGGGGTTGGCGAAACCGGTGGTCGCCACCGGCTGCCAGAACTTGTCGAACGTGCGGACCTGCGGGTCGGTGCCGAAGTCGGCGGCGAGCAGCTTGTCACCGGACGGGGCGAGCGCGATGCCGAAGAACGCCATGCCCTGCGCCGATCCGTCGAACACCTGGTTCGCGCCGCCGTCGCGGCGCACGATCGCGCCGTCGGGTGCCTGCTCGGTCCAGGCCGAGAGCTTGCCGGAGTCGGTGGCGAAGATGAAGCGCGAGGAGCCGCCGAGCGGGAGCGGCATGCCGTCGACATCGACCCACTGGTCGCGCACGGCGAACAGGTCGGAGGTGATCGGCGCCGGATTGAAGACCACGCCGGTGGTCTTGCCCGCGCTCTTGTCGGAGGTGTCGGCGTCGGCGCCGGGCACGCCGACGAGCTTGAGCTGATCCTGGAACAGCTTCTGCAGCTTGGGGTCCGACGCCGCGTGCACGTCACCGACGAACTGGTAGGACTTGCCGCCTGCGCCGACCCAGAAGTGACCGCCCGCGCCCTTGGGGCGATCGGCCAGGCCCCAGGCGTTGACCAGGTCAGGGAAAGTGAACTGGGCGTGGTAGGAGTCCTTGTTGGCCGCCAGGTTGGTCTGGCTGTACCGGTTGCCGTCGAGCGCGGCGACATCGTCGCCGGCGGTCTCGCTGCTCGAGCACGCCGCGGCAAGCAGCAGGGCCGCACCGAGAACCACACCGCGCACCAGCCCGGACCGTACCCCGCGGGTACCCCTCACATGTCCGTTCACGTTCTATCCTTTCGCCTCCGCCGGACGGCGTTTCAGGCGAGGCTGACCTTAGCCTGACGGCGGCCTCGGCGTGCCGTGACCGTCGCACCCGTGCCAGGTCTAAGCTGTCGCCCGTGGTCGAACCCTCCGCCCCCGTCGCCCCGCACCCCGACATCGCCGCCCTGGCACCGCTGCTCGGCAGCTGGCGTGGCCGCGGCCACGGCGAGTACCCGACCATCGAACCGTTCGACTATGTCGAGGAGATCATCTTCGGGCATCTCGGCAAGCCGTTCATCACCTACCGGCAGCGAACCAAGTCGGCGTCCGACGGCAGGCCGATGCACGCCGAGACCGGCTACCTGCGCTGTCCAGCGCCCGGCCGGGTCGAGCTGATGCTCGCCCACCCCACCGGGATCACCGAGATCAGCGAGGGCACGATCACCGAAACCGTCGACGGAATTCGCCTCGAATTGAACTCGACGAATATCGGCCGCTCCGGATCGGCGAAATCGGTTACCGCCCTCGGCCGCTCATTCCACGTGACCGGCGACACCATCGACTACACGCTGCGAATGGCCGCCGTCGGTGAGTCCCTGCAACATCATCTGGCCGCAACTCTGCAACGCGGGTGACCGCCGCCGAATTCGAAATATTACCCAGACACGGCCACTGAACTGCGCATTCGCGCGATCGATACCGATCATTCACCGTTTCATCACGGTCACATACCGGTTGTGTTCGAACACGCCCGCACATAACGCAACAATTAGGTGTCGCTTGCTCTCGCCGCCTGTTGCGGCTGTGATCACCGTTCTACGGTTCAAGCAACAGCTAACCGCTAGACAATCGAAAGGCTGCCCGGGAAAGCACGTCGAAACCCTGAACGAGGGAGACGGACCATGAGGCGTTCCACCCTGATCTTGACCACTGCCGGAATGATTCTGGGCGGCGCGGCCGCCATCGACCTTCTCGAGGGCGCAGGCACCAACGCCGCACCCGAACCCGCTGCGAGCTACAACGTCTCGCACAACATGGCGACAGCCCATTCCGAGAGCAGTTCCCTCGCGGTGGTGCGGCTGGCGACCGAGACCCCCGCTCAGTAGCCGGGTGGCAGCGCGGCGAACATGTCCCGGGTGACGGCGACGGCATTGTCGGAGCTGCCACCTTTGACCAGCAGCGTCGCGAACGCCATATCCCCGCGGTAGCCGACGAACCACGAGTGCGACCCGCCGTCGACCTCGGCCTCGCCGGTCTTGCCATACACCTCGCCCTGATCCCTGATCCGTTCGGCGGTGCCGCCGGTGACCACCATGCGCATCATCGAGCGCAGGCCGTCAACCACGGCCTGGTCGATCGCGGGCCGGTCACCGGTGATCTCGGTCGGCCGGCCCGCGATCAGATACGGCACCGGCGCCGACCCGTGCGCGACCGTCGCCGCCATCACCGCCATCCCGAACGGGCTCACCACCACCCGGCCCTGGCCGATGCCGTCCTCGGCACGCTGCACGAGTTCCTCGGCGGGTGGCACCGAGCCCGACATGGTCGGCAGCCCCTCCACCTGGTAATCCTGGCCGATGCCGAGACGGGCGGCGGCCTCGGTGAGGGCGGTGCTGTCGAGCCTGCTCGCCAGTCGCGCGAAGGTGGTGTTGCAGGATCGTTCGTAGGCGGTCGCCATCGGCACCTCGCCGACGGAGAAGAGGTTGTAGTTGGGGATCGTGCGCTCGCCGATGGTGGTGTGGCTCGGGCACGGCAGCACGGTCTCCGGCGTGGCGATGCCCGTCGCCATCGCGGCCGAGGCCGTCACCGTCTTGAAGATCGAGCCGGGCGGATACTGACCGCTCGTGGCCACCGGACCGTCCCGGTCGGCGTACTTGTTCTGGGCGACCGCGAGGATCGCACCGGTCGACGGGCGGATCACCACCATCATGGTCTGCTCGGTGCGCAGGTCCACCGCGTGCTGCGCGGAGTTCTGCACGAACCGGTCGATGCTCAGCGCGAACGACGGTGCGGGCTGGGCCGGAACCTCGTGCAGCACATCGAGATCGGCGCCGTTGGCATTGCGGGTGACCACACTCCAGCCCGCCTTGCCGTCGACCTCGGCGATCACCGTCTTGCGGACCTGAGTCAGCAGGTCGGGCGCGAACTTGCGATCGGTGGGCACCATGTCCCACTCCTGGGTCAGGGTGACCCCGGGCAACCCGATCAGTTCACCACCGATGGTCTCGGCCTCGTACTCGTTGAGCAGGATCACCGAATGCGGCCCCTCGGCCTTGCGCGCGGCGGTCAGGATCGACTGCGGGGTATAGGCGACCGGATCGATCCGGCTCAGTGCCGCGGCGAGTGCCCCGGCCACCCGGTCCGGGTCGGCGGCCTTCGCCACGTCGAAGCGAACGCGGGACACCTTGCCCGGCACCAGGACATCGCTGCCCGCCGATTCGTTGACCCGCGCGCGCGGCGCAGGCGCGGTGCGCAGTTCCAGCGCCTGGGTGTCGCCGAGTTTGGGGTGGATGTCGGCCGAGGTCCAGCGGACCAGCCAGCGGCCACCGCTGCGGCCCATCTGCAGTTCGCCGGTGTAGGTCCACTGGCGTCCCTTGGGCAGGGTCCAGGCGTAGGTGTAGTCGACCGTGGCGGTGTCACCGCTGACGCGGGCGTCGCCGGTCCTGATCTCCAGCTTCTCGGCCTGCAGCGCCTGCCACGTCGAAGTCAGTGCGGCCGTTGCCTTCTCGGGCGAGGTGGTCAGCCCGGCGGCCGCGACGAGATCGCGGTCGGCGAACGCCTCGGCGAAGGCGTCGGCGGCGGGCACCGGTCCCTGCGGGCCGGAGGAGCAGGCGGTCGCCGCCACCGCGAGGGCGGCCACCGCGAACGTGGTTACCATCCGTGTCCTCATCGGCACCGATCGTAGCGGCGACCGGGCGGCAAACCCCGGATGACGGCGCCGTACACGCGCGGAGGATTCAGTCGACGAGCACCGTGGCGAAGGTGGCGATCTGGCGGAAACCCACACGGCTGTAGGCACGTCGGGCGATCTGGTTGTAGTCGTTGACATACAGACTGGCCGTACGTCCCGTCGCGACAACAGCATTCGCGACCGTGGCCGTGCCCGCCGTGCCGACGCCGGAGCCACGGAACTCGGGATGCACCCACACGCCCTGGATCTGGCCGGTCCGCCGCGACAGCGCGCCGATCTCGGCCTTGTAGACGACCACGCCGTCCTCGAAACGTGCCCAGGCCCTTCCTGATTCGATCAGGCTCTTGATCCGCCGCCGATAGCCGCGGCCGCCGTCGCCCGCGCGCGGGTCGACGCCGACCTCCTCGATGAACATCGCGATGGCGGCGGTCAGGTAGCGATCGATCTCGTCGGGCCTGACCCGGCGCACTCCGCCGTCGGGCCTGGCCAGCGCGGGCGAGGCGAGCGCGAGCAGTGGCTGATCGGCACGCAGATCCCGGGCGGGCCCCCACTTGGGCAGCAGCAGTTCCCACAGCGGCAGCGCGAGTTCCTGCCTGCCGACCACCGAGGAACACACCCGCGGCCAGCGCGCCGCGCGTTCGGCGAACGCGCGAAGGGCCTGCTGGTCACCGCGCAGCGGCATCAGGTTCGCGCCGGAGAAGCACAGCGAATCCGCGGGCCCGCCGCGGCTCCACAACTCGCCGAGACCGGAGCGCGCGTCCAGACCGAACTCCTGGACCCTGGCGGCGATCATGCAGGAGGCCACCGGGTCTGCGTCCAGGACACGCAGCACCTCGGCCAGATCTCGGACGGACACCGGGCGCGCAGGCGCGGTTTTGGACCGTCGCGTCGGCTCCAGCAGACTCCGCACGGCACCAGCCTGCCACGAAAGCACGCCGAGTGGTACGGGTCCGCGGAATCCGACACCCGACCGTGAAAGCGCGGCTAGGTCACCCGGCTGCATCGAATCGTCGGGTTCGCGAGGGCCTACGGGGTAACGCTGCGCTACCGCCTCCGGCCCGCCGTCTCACCCGACGGTGACGACCGGCTCGCCGCCGGGCTGCTCGCCCATCTCCTCGGCGATGCGCATCGCCTCTTCGATCAGCGTCTCCACGATCTGGGCTTCCGGCACGGTCTTGATGACCTCGCCCTTGACGAAGATCTGGCCCTTGCCGTTGCCCGAGGCGACACCGAGATCGGCCTCACGCGCCTCGCCGGGACCGTTCACGACGCAGCCCATCACCGCGACCCGCAACGGCACCTCGAGCCCGTCCAGGCCCGCGGCGACCGCGTCGGCGAGGGTGTAGACGTCGACCTGGGCGCGACCGCACGACGGGCACGACACGATCTCGAGCTTGCGCGGGCGCAGGTTCAGCGACTGCAGGATCTGGCCGCCGACCTTGACCTCCTCGGCGGGCGGCGCCGACAGCGAGACCCGGATCGTGTCACCGATGCCCTCGCTGAGCAGCGCGCCGAAGGCCACCGCCGACTTGATCGTGCCCTGGAACGCGGGGCCCGCCTCGGTGACGCCGAGGTGCAGCGGGTAATCGCTCTGCGCGGCCAGCTGCCGGTAGGCCTCCACCATGATCACCGGGTCGTTGTGCTTGACCGAGATCTTGATGTCGCCGAACCCGTGGTCCTCGAACAGGCTCGCCTCCCACAGCGCCGACTCGACGAGCGCTTCCGGGGTGGCCTTGCCGTACTTCTCCAGCATCCGCTTGTCCAGCGAACCGGCGTTGACGCCGATGCGGATCGGGATGCCCGCGGCGCCCGCGGCCTTGGCGACCTCGCCGACCCGGCCGTCGAACTCCTTGATGTTGCCCGGGTTCACCCGGACCGCGGCGCACCCGGCGTCGATCGCGGCGAAGATGTAGCGCGGCTGGAAGTGGATGTCGGCGATCACCGGGATCTGCGACTTCTTCGCGATCGTGGCGAGCGCGTCGGCGTCTTCCTGGCGCGGACACGCCACCCGGACGATGTCGCAGCCCGACGCGGTCAGCTCGGCGATCTGCTGCAGCGTCGCGTTGATGTCATGGGTCTTGGTGGTGGTCATCGACTGCACCGAAATCGGCGAGTCGCTGCCGACGCCGACATTGCCCACCTTCAGCTGGCGGGTCTTGCGCCGCGGTGCGAGAACAGCAACGGGGGCGGCGGGCATCCCCAATCCGATTGTGCTGGTCACGTTCGGCTGCCTTCTTTCGTACGTGTGTCGATTCGACCGGGATTGTTGCTGCCGAGCTTAGTCGCGCCGGTACCAGGGGCGCCCTGTGAGGGGCACGACAACGGGCTGACGCGGATCAGGGTAGGCGGATCGGGTTGACGATGTCGGCGGCCAGGGTCAGCAGCATGAACGCACCACCGATCACCACCGCCACATACGTCACGGGGAGCAGTTTCAGATAGTCCACCGGACCGGCTGGGGCCTTGCCACGCCACGACCGGATCGTGTCCCTGGCCTTCTCGTAGAGCACGACCGCGATGTGCCCGCCGTCCAGCGGGAGCAACGGCAGCAGGTTGAACGCGCCGAGGAAGAAGTTCAGGCTGGCCAGGACCAGGATGAACATGCCCCACAGGCCACGTTCGGCGGTCTCGCCACCGATGCGGCTGGCGCCGTAGACGCTGACCGGGGTCTCCGGATCACGTTCACCGCCGGTGACCGCCTCCCACAGCGCCGACACCTTCTGCGGCATCTTCGCCAGCGACTTCACCGTCTCGATGAAGAAGTCGCCGGTGAACGAGATGGTCGCCGGGATCGCGGCGATCGGGCCGTATTGCTGCGGCTCCGCGAAGTCCGGGCCGACACCGACCGCGCTCACCTCGCGGCTGGGGCCCTCCTTCGGGTACCGCATCGTGCGCTCCGGGGTCACCGGCACCGTCAGCGTCTTGCCGTCGCGCTCGATCGTGTAGGTGAAGGTGCCGGTCTGCTTCTGCGTCTCGGCCTGGAACTGCACCCAGGTCGTCACCGGCACACCGTTCACGGCGGTCACGACGTCACCGCGCTGCAGACCGGCCCGCTGCGCCGGACCCGCGCCGGCACACGGCTGCATCGTCTGATCGGGATTCTGCTGCGCGACGCAGCTCATCGAGCCCAGCGACGTCGCGGGCGGCTGCTCGAGCTGCGGCAGACCCCAGCCGATCGCCAGGACGACCAGCAGCACGAAGCCGAGCAGGAAGTTCATCGCGATACCGCCGAACATCACGACCAGGCGCTTCCAGGTCGACTGGCGATACATCGCCCGGTCGACCTCTTCGGGCTCGAGCTCGTCTAGCGCGGTCATGCCCGCGATGTCGCAGAAGCCGCCGAGCGGCAGTGCCTTGAGGCCGTACTCGGTCTCACCACGGCGGAACGAGAACACCTTGGGTCCGAAACCGATGAAGTAGCGGCGCACCTTCATGCCGGTGGCCTGCGCCGCCCACATGTGCCCGCACTCGTGCAGCGCGATCGAGATCGTGATACCGAGGGCGAACAGCGCGAACCCCAGCGCGAATACCATCTGGCTCCTGTGTCGATTCGCGTCGTGTCAGGACGCGATGATTTCCGTGGCGTACTGCCGTGCCCAGCGGTCGGCCGCGAGGACGTCGTCCAGGGTATCGGGTTCCGCCTGCCAGCGGTCGGCGGCCTCTACCGCCTGTGTGACGGTGCGCACGATCGCGGGAAAGCTGATCTTGCCGTCGAGGAAGGCCTGCACCGCGACCTCGTTGGCGGCGTTGTAGACGGCGGTGACGCTGCCACCCGCCTCGCCCGCCTGCCTGGCCAGGCGCACGGCGGGGAAGACCTTGTCGTCGACCGGTTCGAACGTCCAGGTCGACGCGGTGCCGAAGTCGCACGCGGCGGCCGCGCCGGGGACCCGGTCGGGCCAGCCGAGAGCAAGGGCGATGGGCAGCTTCATGTCCGGCGGGCTGGCCTGGGCGAGGGTGGAGCCGTCGGTGAAGGTGACCATGGAGTGCACGATCGACTGGGGGTGCACGGTGACGTCGATGCGGTCGTAGGGGACACCGAAGAGCAGGTGGGTCTCGATCAGCTCGAGGCCCTTGTTCACCAGCGACGCCGAGTTGAGGGTGTTCATCGGGCCCATCGACCAGGTCGGGTGGGTCTTGGCCTCGGCGGGATTCACCGATTCGAGCATCTCGGCGGTCCAGCCGCGGAACGGCCCGCCCGAAGCGGTGAGAACCAGACGCGCGACTTCCTCGGCCCGGCCGCCGCGCAGACATTGCGCGAGCGCGGAGTGCTCGGAATCGACCGGGACGATCTGGCCGGGCGCGGCCGCGCGGGTCACCAGCGAACCGCCGGCGACGAGAGATTCCTTGTTGGCCAGCGCGAGCCGGGTCCCCGCTTCCAGCGTGGCCAGGGTAGGGCCGAGGCCCAGCGAGCCGACCAGGGCGTTGAGCACGACATCGGCGTCGGTGCGGCGCACGAGTTCGGTCGCGGCCTCGGGGCCGCCGAGCTCGAGGTCGAGCGCCCGCGCGGCGGCGGGATCGGCGACGGCGACATTGCGGGTGCCGGTGGCCGCCATCTGCTCCGCGAGCAGGGCGGTGTTGCCACCGCGCGCGGCGAGGCCGACCACCTCGAAGCGGTCGGGGTTGGCGGCGATCACCTCTAGCGCCTGGGTACCGATCGAACCGGTACTGCCGAGGAGCAGCACCTTCACCCGGTCGGCGGACGTGGAGCGGCCTTGTGCGGCACGCGTTGCTGGGTGGGACACGGCCCCATTGTGGCAGGGCTGCTGGCTACGACGGACGGTCGTATGCCACGATATGACCACTCGCCCAACCAGAACTCGAGCCCTAAGGAGCGATCGTGGCCGCCACGGACCTCGAAAAAGCCAGCACCGAGCGCGCCGTCGCCACCAGCGTCGACCCCGCCGAGGTGCCCTCGGCCGCATGGGGCTGGAGCGGTGAGTCGCGCAAGACCTTCCGCATCGCGGGCTGGGTCGTCGTCGTGGCCCTGCTCGGCATGACCATCGGCAACCACCAGGGCCACGTGGAGGACATCTTCCTCATCGGCTTGGCCGGTCTGCTCGCGGGGATCATGGTCGTCGACTCGCTCACCCGGCGCGTCCCGAGGTAGCACTCCGGCACGAAACCTCCGCCTGCGGCCGCAACATCGTTGCGCCGCAGGCGTTTTCGTGTATCCGCAGGTCAGCGACCGCGCCGGGCGCCCGGCTTGCGCCCCTTGGCCTGACGCGTGGGCTGCTGCTTGGCCGCCGGCTTCTTGGGCGTGTTCTTGCGCGCGGGTTTCGCCGCGGCGCGCCGCTCCGGTTCCGCGGCGGCGACACCGCGGGAACTGTTCGCCGAGCGGCCGCGCACGATCCCCACGAACTCCTCGAGCAGTGCGCTGTCGGTGCCCGCGGGCCAGGCCAGGGCGATCTCGGTGAACTCGGTGTCGCTGATGGGGCGGTACACCAGATCGCGGCGGTGATGCAGGCGCGCGATCGACTGCGGCACGATCGTCGCGCCGCCGACGGCGGCGACCAGCGCGAGCGTGTCGACGGCCTGGTCGATGTCGCTGCCGTCCTGGACGCGTTCCTCGGCCAGATCGGCGGGGCTGATCGTCTCCAGCAGCGAGAGCGCGTCGTCCTTCTGCACGACCGCGACCGGCGTCTCCTGCCACAGCGGGATCGCGTTCATCGCGGTCCGGTCGATCGGCAACCGCACGAAGCACAGATCGATCCGGCCCTCGCGCAGCGCGGACTCCTGCTCCCCCTGCGCGACCCCGACGACCTCGAGCGGATGCTCCGGCAGCCGGTCACCCCAGATCCGCGCCCACTTCGACACGGTGACACCGGGCACGAACCCGACCCGCAGACTCGCAGGCGCTTCCGGCTTCTGCTCGCGCTCGGCCTGCTCCTGCGCGCTGATCAACGCCCTGGCATGGTTCAGCAGCGCGGCGCCGTCCTCGGTCAGCTGGGTCGGCGAGGCACCCGGCACGAAAACCTTTGTCCCGAGCTCGTTCTCCAGCTCGATGACGGTGGCGCTCAAGGCCTGCCGGGAGATCCGCAAGCCCTTCGCGGCCCGCGCGAAATGCAGTTCCTCGGCGACCGCGACGAAGCGACGCAGCCGGGCGAGGTCGACGGAGTCGGCGGCGGTGACATCGAAGTCGCTCATTCTGACCAGAATATGGCACCCGCCGCGGCGGCCTGCCGCCCGATCACAGGTTCGACAGCAACCAGACCACGCCGATGACCGACCCGATGACGGCGATCCAGATCAGGAAGGTGCCGAACATCGATCCCCACCCGCCACGCGACGGTGCCGGATACGGTGCCGGTGGCCGCATCGGCGGCCGCTGCTGCCAGGCCGCCGGGGCGACGGGGCGAGGGGCCATCGGCTGGTACGGGTTCACCGGCGCCGGACGCGGTGCGCCCGGCACGTTGACCGGGCTCATCGGCGTCATCCCGACGAACGGCTGGGCGTGCGCCCCCGACGTGGGTGCCGCCGTCGGCCGCGCTCCGGTGGTCCCGGTGCGCAGTGCCCGTTGCACGGCGTCGACGAACTCCTCGCACGAGGTGAACCGGTCGGCGGGCCGCTTGGCGAGCGCACGCGCCATCACGGCGTCGAGCACCGGCGGCAGCCCGGCCCGGCGCGGGCTCACCGGCGGGGGCGGGGCCTGCAGATGCCCGGTGATGACGGCGGCCGGGCTCGCGGCCTCGTACGGCGCGGTGCCGGTCAGCAGCGAGAACAGCGTGCAGGCCAGCGCGTACTGGTCGGCACGGTGATCGAGGGCGGCGCCGGTGAGCTGCTCGGGCGCGGCGTAGGCGAGCGTGGCGGTGAACGACCCTGTCTCGGTCAGGTGCCCGGAGTCGTCGCGCAGCCGGGCGATCCCGAAATCGGTGAGATACACCCGTTCCTGGCTGTTGGACCGTGCCAGCAGGATATTGGCCGGCTTCACGTCGCGGTGCAGTACGCCCGCGCGATGCGCGTAGTCCAGCGCGGCGGCGGTCTCGCCGATGATCTGCACCGCCCGGTCCGGCGGTAAGGTCCGCGGGTCCAGCGTGGAGGCGTCGACCCCGTCGATGTACTGCATGCTGATCCACAGCTGATCGCCCTCGACGCCGCGGTCGAAGACGGTCACGATGTTCGGATGGTCGAGCTGGGCGACCAGGTCGGCTTCCCGCTCGAACCTGGCCCTGATCTCGGAGTCGGAGTACAGCTCCTGATTCAGCAGCTTCAGCGCGGTCCACCGCGGCAGCCGCGGATGCCTGGCCAGATACACCGACCCCATCCCGCCACGGCCCAGCTGCCGGTCGATCGTGTATCCGGCGAATACCGTCCCGTCAGAAACCACTCTGACCCCCGAATCTCGCTCGTCGTCCGACGGGTGTGGACCCTACCAAACGGCGCCCTCTGTCACAGGGGGGCTTTGGCCATCCGCGTGACCAGATCGTCGAGCCACCGCTGGTTGTCGCCCTTGTTGCCGCGCGCCGCCGGCATCGCCAGCAGCACGAAACGGGCATGGTCAGGATTGGTGAAAGTCGAGATGACCGTGGCCTTCTCGCCGTCGTACCGGTCGGTGCAGATGAGTCGATGTTCCTGCCGCGTGCCGACGGTGACCGTACCTCGATCGGTCGACGCCGCGGTGAAGGCGCTCACCGCGGACCGGGCGGCATCGACGGTGCCGAAACTGTAGAAGCGGTAGGCGAAGGTGTCGTCGCCGGGGCCGAGACACTCCCATCGAGCCTGCCAGCCGTTGAAACTCCGCTCCGCGCCTTTGTCGATCGCGTAGAACGATTTCCACACCGGCGCGCCCTTGCACGTGGTGCCCCCGTATCCGTCGTTCTTGTCCGACGACGCAGGCAGCATTCCGGGGAACGTCTCGGACATGGCGGTCAGGTCGCGGTGGCCGCGGGATCGCTCGAGTTGCTGCGCAACGAATCCGGTGTCGTCCTGCCATGCCCAGACGCCGCCGCCCAGCAGGAGCACGCACACGATCGCCAGGGCGACCAGTCGACCGGTGCGCCTGCGCGGCGGCGGAGCCTGGCCCTGCGGATACGGGCGCGGACCAGCGGCGCCCGGCCGCGGTGCGTAGCCGTGATACGGCGGCGCCGGATTTCCCGACGGCGGCCGAGCGAGCCCCGGATAGGGTTGCGGCGCTGCGTGTTGCGGTGCCGGGAGTGCCGGACCGTAAGGACTCGGCTGAGCGAACTGCGGCATCGACGACCCGGCGAAGACCGTGGGTTGTGCACCGGTCCCGCCCAGGGCACGACGGGCCGCGGCGGCGAATTCCGCACAGGAGTCGAAGCGATCGGACGCGCGCTTGGCCAGTGCGCGGGCGAGCACCGCGTCCAGTGCCGCAGGCAGTTCGGGCCGGTGCCCGCGCACCGACGGCGGCGGCGATTGCAAGTGGCCCTGGATCACCAGGACCGGATTGGTCGCCTCGTACGGCGCGACGCCGGTCAGCAACGAGTACAGCGTGCAAGCCAGCGAGTACTGGTCGGAGCGATGGTCCAGATGGGCACCGGTGAGCTGTTCCGGCGACGCATAGGCCAGCGTGGCGGTGAAAGTGCCGGTCTGGGTGAGGTGGTGGACGTCGTCGCGCGGACGGGCGATGCCGAAGTCGGTGAGCAGGACCCGGTCCCTGCCGTCCGCGCCGGCCAGCAGGATATTGGCGGGTTTCACGTCGCGATGCAGGACGCCGTTGCGGTGGGCGTGGTCGAGCGCGGCCGCGGTGCCCTCGACGATGTGCAGGGCCCGCTCAGCGGGAACGGGGTGCTCGATGGTCGCCGCGTCGACACCGTCGACGAACTGCATGCTGATCCACAGCCGCCCGTCGTCGACGCCGCGGTCGTATACCGTGACGATGTTCGGGTGCTCCAGCTGTGCCGCCAGATCGGCTTCGCGTTCGAATCGCGCACGAATCTCGGTGTCGGCGAACAACTCCGGATTCAGCAGCTTGAGCGCGGTCTGCCGCGGTAGCCGGGGGTGGCGGGCCAGGTACACCGACCCCATGCCACCCTGACCCAGCCTGCGTTCGATCGCGTATCCGGCGAAGACGTCGCCCGTCGCAAGCATGCTTCCCCCGTTGTCCCGCCGAATCGGTTCCACGCCGACGGCGGGCATCCGCCGCTTCGGCCGTCACCAACTTAACGTCTGGACGGGTCGCGCCGGGCATCTGTGTCCCCGCGCAGACGAGCACAGGATCGAGTTCGGCGGCAGAGGTCAGTCCTCGATCCGCACACCCATCGATCGGGCGGTCCCCGCGACGATGCGCATCGCCGCCTCCACGTCGGTGGTGTTCAGGTCGGGAAGTTTGCGGATCGCGATGCGCCGCAACTGTTCTCGCGAGAGTGCGCCGACCGGCTTGTGGCCGGGCTGGGGTGAACCGGGCGTGCCGAGGGCCTTGCGGATCAGCGAAGCGGTTGGCGGCGTCTTGAGCCGCATGGTCCAGCGTTTGCGGGCATCGATCGTGATGACCGCGGGGATGATCTCCCCACGCCGATCCGCGGTCGCCGCGTCGTACCGGCGTTTGACTTCGAACGGCGGGATGCCGGTGGGACCGAGCATCTTGCCGAGGATCATGAGGGAGGCATTGCCCGCCTCGAGTTCGAGAGTGACTGTGACAGAGGCTGTTCCGCGCGCCATAGTCAACCATCTCGGACGCGGGCCTCGATCCGGTCCCACCCCGGTAACGCCTGGGCCGCAACGTGTTCGAGCTCCGTGCGCAGTCCCGGCGTCATGAGCCGGGCCAGCAGGGCCGCGATCCGGCACGAGGTCGTGTTCGAGTCGCCCCGCGCCTGTCCGCCTGGCAGGCTGGAGCGGTGAAACGTGACGTTTCCGCCACCCTGGAGATCGCGGTCCACGCCGACACGGTCCTGCAATGGCAGATCGCCGTCGCCCGGCAACCGGGCATCGACCTGGTCGAGTCCATGACGTGCGTGCTCGACGGGGAGTTCCTCACCCCGCGCGAGGTGATCGGACCGCACCATTCCCGGCTCCATGTGCTCGAGGCACGCGCAGGCACGCTCCGCCTCGACTATCAGGCGACGGTGTTCGGCGTAGCCGTTCCCGCACCGGCGACAGACTATGAGATCGCGCTGTACCGACGCCCCAGCCGCTACGCCGAATCGGACAAGCTCCTCGGCTTCGCCGCCGCCGAATTCGGTTACGGCATCGTTGATCCGGACATGCCCGCCCGCGTCGCGGCCTGGGTGGGCAGGCGCATCTCCTACGTCTCGGGCAGCAGCGCGCCGATCGACGGCGCGGTCGAAACGCTACTGTCCGGAACCGGCGTCTGCCGCGACTTCTCCCACCTGGTGGTGGCGCTGCTGCGCGCGGTCGGCGTCCCAGCCCGGGTGGCGGCGGTCTATGCCCCCGGCTGCGTGCCGATGGACTTCCACGCCGTCGCCGAGGCCTACGTCGACGGCGCGTGGCGCACCCTGGATCCGACCTGTCTCGCGCCGCGCTCGAGCCTGGTCCGCATCGCCACCGGCCGCGACGCCTCCGATATCGCCTTCCTGGACAACCACGGCGGCGACATCACCCTGAACTCGATGTCGGTGCGGGCCTTCGTCGACGGCCCGCTGCCCTACGACGACTTCGTGCGGCCGATCAGCATCGAATAGCCGATCAGCCTTCGGCGGCGAGCTGACCGCAGGCGGCGGCGATCTCCTGGCCGCGGGTATCGCGCACCGTGCACGACACGCCCTGGGCGATCACGCGGCGCACGAATTCCTTCTCGACCGGCTTCGGGCTGGCATCCCACTCGCTGCCCGGGGTGGGGTTGAGCGGGATCAGGTTCACGTGGACGAGCGGGCCGAGCGCCTTGTGCAGCTTCTTGCCGAGCATGTCCGCCCGCCACGGCTGGTCGTTGACGTCGCGGATCAGCGCGTACTCGATCGACACCCGGCGCCCTGACTTGTCCGCGTAGTACCGGGCGGCGTCGAGCACTTCGGCGATCGACCAGCGGTTGTTCACCGGGACCAGGGTGTCGCGCAGTTCGTCGTCGGGGGTGTGCAGCGAGACCGCGAGCCGCACCGACATATCCTCGTCGGCCAGCTTGCGGATCGCGGGGGCGAGGCCGACGGTCGACACCGTCACCGAACGCTGCGAGATGCCGAGGCCGTCGGGCGCGGGCGAGGTGATCCGGCGGACCGCGTTCACCACCCGCTTGTAGTTGGCCAGCGGCTCGCCCATCCCCATGAACACGATGTTGGACAGCCGGCCGGGACCACCGTGCACCTCACCGTCGCGCAGCGAGGCGGCGGCGGCACGCACCTGGTCGACGATCTCGGCGGTCGACAGATTGCGGTTCAGTCCGGCCTGGCCGGTCGCGCAGAACGGGCACGCCATGCCGCAGCCCGCCTGGCTCGAGATACACAGCGTGTTGCGGTCGGGGTAGCGCATGAGCACGCTCTCGAGCAGGGTGCCGTCGTGGGCACGCCAGAGCGTCTTGCGCGTGTCACCCTCGTCGCAGGCGAGATGGCGGACCACCG
This sequence comes from Nocardia sp. NPDC055029, assembly GCF_053608525.1. Lineage (NCBI taxonomy): Bacteria > Bacillati > Actinomycetota > Actinomycetes > Mycobacteriales > Nocardiaceae > Nocardia > Nocardia sp. NPDC055029. The sequence continues at coordinate 29,615 of NZ_JBSGVQ010000051.1, read as the reverse complement.
ACAGCAGCGGCGGGAACAGCGTCTCGCCGACCTTCTCGCGCACATCGGCGGGCAGATCGGTCATCTGCGCCGGATCGGCCTGCAGCCTGCCGTAGTACTGGCGGGCCAGCTGATCGGCCCGGAACTTCGGCAGTCCCAGCTCCTGCACCGCGACCTTGCGTTCGTCCGCGTCGAGATCGGCGAGGTGGCGCGGCGGCATACCGCGACGCGGGGCATCGAACACGAGGGGCAGGGAGATGGCCATAATTCGACCATTGTCCCAAACGAAGCAGCGGGCCCGGTCGGCGGGCCGCCACGCCGAACGCCGTTATCGAGAAGATGCGTGCACGGGTGATAGCTGTCGGCAATGATCGAACCATGTCCACCAATGCCGAATCAGGGGCGTCACCGGCCGAGCAGGAGCCCGCGGCACCGACGACCGAGCACACCGAGGCCAAGCATCGCCGGGACGAGCGGGCGCCCGCGAAACGCGCCACCCCGCCCGGGGTCCACGGTTCGAAAACCGGCTACGCCTGGATCGCCCTGCTCGCGGCCGCGCTCATCGGCATCATCGTGCTGATCTTCATCATCCAGAACCTCGAAAAGGTCACGGTCGACCTGCTGTTCTGGCACTTCTCGCTCCCGATCGGCATCACCGTGCTGCTGTCGGTGATCGCGGGCGCGCTGGTGATGGGTCTGGTCGGTGGCGTGCGCATCCTGCAGCTACGCCATGCCGCCAAGAAGCCCTGACCTGGCGCTCTACAGCAGCGCGCTGAGCACAAGCCACGACACGAAGGCCGAGGGCAGCATCGAATCGAGGCGGTCCATGATGCCGCCGTGGCCGGGCAGCATCGTCCCCATGTCCTTGATGCCCAGTTCCCGCTTGATCTGCGACTCGACCAGATCGCCGCAGGTCGCGACGACGACCAGGCCGACACCGAGCACGACACCGATCATCGAGTTCGCCTCGAGCAGCAGGGTGACGGTCAGCAGACCACCGATCACGCTGAACACCAGCGAGCCGCAGAATCCCTCCCACGACTTCTTGGGACTGATCGCGGGCACCATCGGATGCCTGCCGAACAGCACGCCGGCGACATAACCGCCGACATCGGAGCAGACGACCAGGATCATGAACGTCAGCACCCGCAGGTTGCCGTCGGGTTCGAGCAGCAGCAGCGTCGAGAACGCGGCGAGCAGCGGGATCCAGGTGAGCGTGAACAACGTGATCGCGGTGTCGCGCAGGAAGTTCTTGGGCGCGGTGCTCAGCCCATGGTCGAACAGCCGCCACACCATGCAGACCAGCGCCGTCGCGGCGAACGCGCCGACAACGCCCTGGGCGCCCCACGGCCAGCCGAGCCAGAACACCGCCTGGCCACCGATCAGCAGCGGGATCCGCGGGACAAGGACATCGGCCTCGCGCAGCCGCTTGGCGACCTCCCAGGTCGCGACGCCGACCGCCGCGCCGACCACCCCGATGAACACCTTGGGGGCGAACAGCAGGATCGCGATCAGCGACAGGCCGAGCCCGAGCCCGACCGCGAGGGCCGCGGGCAGGTTGCGACCCGCGCGCGACGTGGGCGCCTGCGGCTCGGCAGGCGCCGCGTCGTCCGATGTCTGCGGCACCGCGCCGGTCTCCTCGACCTGGTCCGGCGTCGGCTCCGGTGCCGCTCCGGTGGCGGCGGCGTCTTCGGCCACGATTGTCCCGTCGCTCAACTCGTCGTTCCGTTCATCCCCCGCACGAGCGGGACTGGCGAGATCTGCGTCAGACCTCGAGCAGTTCGGCTTCCTTGTGCTTGACCAGCTCATCGATCTGGCCCACGTACTTGGCGGTGGTCTTGTCGAGCTCCTTCTCGGCGCGCCCGACCTCATCCTCACCCGCCTCGCCATCCTTCTGGATCCGGCCGAGTTCGTCCATCGCCTTGCGACGGACGTTGCGAATCGAGACCTTGGCGTCCTCGCCCTTGCCCTTGGCCATCTTGACCATCTCGCGGCGACGTTCCTCGGTGAGCTGCGGCACCGTGATGCGCAGGATGTCACCGTTGTTGGTCGGGTTCACGCCCAGATCGGAGTTGCGGATCGCGTTCTCGATCGGGCCGAGCTGGCTCTGCTCGTAGGGCTTGATCACCACCATGCGCGGCTCCGGCACGGTGATGCTCGACATCTGGGTGATCGGCGTCAGCGAACCGTAGTAGTCGACCACGACGCGGGCGAACATGCCCGGGTTGGCGCGGCCGGTGCGGATGGTTCCGAGGTCGTCCTTCGCCACCGAGACGGCCTTCTCCATCTTCTCCTCGGCATCGAAGAGCGCTTCATCAATCACGACCGGTTCCTCCACAGCGTCGTCATCGTCATCTTCCGCGGTTGCGGGATCAGGACCGAACCAAGGTGCCGATGTGTTCACCGGCGACTGCGCGGGCAATATTGCCCTTGGTCAACAGATTGAACACCAGAATCGGCATCTGGTTGTCCATGCAGAGACTGAAGCACGTGGCATCTGCCACCTTCAGGCCCTTCTCGAGCACTTCCTTGTACGTGATCTCGGTGTACATGCTCGCGTTCTTCTCCACGCGTGGGTCGGCGTCGAACACGCCGTCGACCGCCTTGGCCATCAGCACCACGTCGGCGCCGATCTCGAGCGCGCGCTGGGCCGCGGTGGTGTCGGTGGAGAAGTAGGGCATGCCCATACCGGCACCGAAGATCACGACGCGGCCCTTCTCCAGGTGCCGCTTGGCGCGCAGCGGGAGGTACGGCTCGGCGACCTGGCCCATCGTGATGGCGGTCTGCACGCGCGTGTCCACCCCCTGCTGCTGCAGGAAGTCCTGGAGCGCAAGGCTGTTCATCACGGTGCCGAGCATGCCCATGTAGTCCGAGCGGGCGCGTTCCATGCCGCGCTCCTCCAGCTCGGCGCCGCGGAAGAAGTTGCCGCCGCCGATCACCACGGCCACCTGCACACCGGTCTCGACGATCTCGGCGATCTGCTCGGCCACGGTCTGCACGACATCGGGGTCGAGACCGACCCCGCCGCCACCAAACATCTCCCCACCCAGCTTGAGCAGCACCCGGTTGTATCCAGGGCGGTCGTTACCCGGGTCGGTCATGGGTGTTCGTCTCCTTCGGCGAGGTTGAGATCGGTCGAACTGCGGGCACGCGAATCGGCCGCACTGAGCGGCATCCATCCTGCCTTATCCGGTTCCCGCCACCGCACAAGACCCCCTTGCGCGACGCGCAGACCCCAGAACCGGGGGCAGCTGCCGTCAAGAATCGGCAAGAGCCCCTCGGGTGCAGACGTAGGCTGCTCCCGAGGGGCTCTGGTTCAGGCGGATCAGGCCTGGCCGACCTCGAAGCGGGCGAAGCGGGTCAGGGTGACACCGGCCTCGTCCAGGAGGGCCTTGACGGTCTTCTTCGAGTCGGTGACCGACGCCTGCTCGAGCAGGACGACGTCCTTGAAGAAGCCGTTGACGCGGCCCTCGGTGATCTTCGGCAGCGCGGCCTCCGGCTTGCCCTCTTCGCGGGCGGTGGCCTCGGCGACGCGACGCTCGTTCTCGACCAGCTCGGCCGGGACCTCGTCACGGGTGACGAAGCGGGCCTTGAGCGCGGCAACCTGCATGGCGGCGGCGCGGGCGGCCTCGGCGGCGGCGTCACCCTCACCGGTGTACTCGACCAGCACGCCGACGGCGGGCGGCAGGTCCGAAGCACGCTTGTGCAGGTAGGTGGCGACCGGGCCGTCGAAGGAGACGACGCGACGCAGTTCCAGCTTCTCACCGATCTTGGCTGCCAGCGCCTGCACGGCCTCGTCGACGGTGCCGTTGTCGAGCTTGAGCGCCTTGAGGGCGTCGAGGTCGGCGGGCTTACCGGCGGCGGCAGCGGTGACGACGGCCTCGGCCAGCTCCTGGAACTCGGCGTTCTTGGCGACGAAGTCGGTCTCGGAGTTGATCTCGACCATGACGCCGTCCTTGGCGATGACCAGACCCTCGGCGGTCGCGCGCTCGGCACGCTTGCCGACATCCTTGGCGCCCTTGATGCGCAGCACCTCGACGGCCTTGTCGAAATCGCCGTCGGAGTCGGCCAGCGCGTTCTTGCAGTCCATCATGCCGGAGCCGGTGAGCTCCCGGAGCCGCTTCACGTCAGCAGCGGTGTAGTTCGCCATCGGGGGCGAGCCTCCTCGTGTGTGGGGTGCTTGGGTGTTTACACCACCTTGCCGACCGCTTCTGAATTCAGAAGGGCCGGCAAGGTGAACGTAGAGCTACCGATCAGCTCAGAAGTCGGCCGGGGTGTGCTGCGCCGGGTCGGCCTTGACCTCGGCCTCGGCCTCGGCGGGCGTCTCGACGGCAGCTTCGGCGGCCGGGGTCGCCTGAGCCAGCAGCTCCTGCTCCCACTCGGCGAGCGGCTCACCGGCGCCGGCCTCGGGCTTCGCGTCGCCGGAAGCCTGGCCCGCGCGGGCCTGCACGCCCTCGGCCACCGCGGAGGCGACGACCTTGGTGAGCAGAGCGGCGGAACGGATCGCGTCGTCGTTACCCGGGATCGGGTAGTCGACCAGGTCGGGATCGCAGTTGGTGTCCAGGATCGCGATGACCGGGATGTTCAGCTTGCGAGCCTCGCCGACGGCGATGTGCTCCTTGTTGGTGTCGACGACCCAGATGGCCGAGGGCACCTTGGCCATGTCGCGGATACCACCGAGGGTGCGGTCCAGCTTGGTCATCTCACGCGTCAGCATGAGGATTTCCTTCTTGGTGCGACCCTCGAAGCCACCGGTCTGCTCCATGGCCTCGAGCTCCTTCAGGCGCTGCAGGCGCTTGTGGACGGTCGAGAAGTTGGTGAGCATGCCACCCAGCCAGCGCTGGTTGACGTAGGGCATCCCGACGCGAGTCGCCTCGGCCGCGATCGACTCCTGGGCCTGCTTCTTGGTGCCGACGAAGAGAACGGTGCCACCGTGGGCGACGGTCTCCTTGACGAACTCGTAGGCCTTGTCGATGTAGGTCAGCGTCTGCTGCAGGTCGATGATGTAGATGCCGTTGCGGTCGGTGAAGATGAACCGCTTCATCTTCGGGTTCCACCGACGAGTCTGGTGCCCGAAGTGCGCGCCGCTGTCGAGCAGCTGCTTCATAGTTACGACAGCCATAGCTCCCGTATCTCTCTTTCGTTGCCGGTTGACGCAGCCGATCGGCGATCGACTGCCCTGGCGCCACCGAAACCGCCGGACCCGATCGGAAAACCGGGACCAGCCGACGATTTCACTGTTCATCCGCTGGAGAACTCGCGCTGACATGCCCTCGCGGACCGTCTGCATAGCGAGCGACGACCGGATGGACGAGCACGGGTGGCGCGCGAAGTCGGTCCGTGCTGTGCACACACTCGCTGCTGAGCACAAACCGCGTTGATCAGTCTACGCGGACCTGCGCCAGGGCCGAAATCGCCCCGTGCGCGGACCGCCCGTACCCGCGGTGAAGTGCGCGATATCCACATCTGGCGGAGTTGTCCACATTCGGCGAACCGGGCCGCCGGGCGGGTTGTTCTGCACCGAGAGTAGGGGCATGAACACCTTCACACGAACTCTGATCTCCACGTTTCCGCTGGTGTGCGCCGCGGGGGTGCTGGCTGCGCCCGCGGCGGCGCTTCCCGGTGATCGGGCGCCGGTCACGCCGGTGTGCTCGGGCGGCGGTGGTGCCGTAGCGCCCGAGAGGCACGGGGCTCCCCCGCGCGACGGTGCGGTGCCCGCACCGGTTCCGGTTCGGGTGACGGTCCACGATCTGACCGGTGTGCCGCCGTCCGCGGCGCGCGGGCAGTCGGGGCGCCCGGCAGCACCGGTCGAGGTCGAGATCGTCATCCGTGGCGGTGGGAGCGGGTCGGCGGCGGAGTTGCCTGCCGTGCTGCGTGATCTCGTGCGGACGCTCGCCACGCCACAGCGTGTGCCCGCGCCTCGGCCGCATCGCTGAGTGCGGTGTGGGCATTTCTCTGCGGCGCCGGGTCTCGCGGGGTGGACGCCATCGGTTCGTCACCGGCGAAGGTCGGGTGGCTGGGCACGGTGTCGCGGCGCTGTGGCTGGTGGCGGTGATGCTCGGGGGCGCTGCGCCGGTCGGTGCGGCGGACGTGGGGTTGTTCGGGTGGCCGTTGCGACCGAGACCGACCGTCGAACGACGCTTCGACAAACCGGAGCGGAACTGGCTGCCCGGGCATCGCGGGGTGGATCTGGCGGGTACCGCAGGGCAGGTGGTGTTCGCCGCGGGCGACGGCATCGTCGTGTTCGCGGGGGTGGTCGCGGACAAACCGGTGGTGTCCATCGACCATCCCGGCGGTCTGCGCACGACCTACGAGCCGGTGGAAGCTCAGGTCACGGTGGGTAGACGGGTGAGCAGGGGTACGCCGATCGGCACGTTGGCGGCCGGGCATGAGGGGTGTCCGGCCGCCGCGTGTTTGCATTGGGGTGCGCGGCGGGAGGCGAGCGAGCACGGCAGGCGCGAATATGTCGATCCGCTGGGTCTGCTGCACGAGGTGCCGGTCCGGTTGAAGCCGCTGGAGGCGGTGCTGTGACGAACCACTCGGCCACACCGAGTACATCGACCTCGATCGCGGGACGACAATCAGGGTGTGTCAGAGGAATCAGCGCCTTTCACCTACCCCGAGGTGGGCGCCACCCGTGCGACCTTTCCGCCGGGCTACCACCGGTTCGAGCATCGGCGGCCGCTGGGCCACGGCCGTGATCTGTTCGACCGGGCCGCCACGCACATCCTCGACTTCGGGATACAGAAGGGTTCCGGTGTCTTCGATCGCGCGGATACCGAAACCGCGGTGGCGGGAACGGAATTGACGGTCCGGATCGGGCTCGGCCCGATCGGCATCGTCGCGCCCTGCCGGGTGGTCTACGTTCTGGACGAACCAGATAGGCGGGGGTTCGCCTACGGCACGCTCCCCGGACATCCCGAGGTGGGTGAGGAACTGTTCGCTGTCGAATACGACCCCACGGACGACGCGGTGTACGGACTGGTCACCGCCTTCTCACGACCCGGTACCTGGTATGTGCGGCTGGGCGGTCCCGTCGTCCGGCTGATCCAGCGCTGGTTCGCCCACCGCTACCTGAACACCCTGCCCACGGGCGACTGAGCCCACCTGATCAAGGCGATGACTCCTCGCGACCGCGGCGATCAGAGGAGGGCGGCGAGGGTGTCCGCTTCGGCGGTAAGGGAGTCGCGGCGGTCGGTGGCGCCGAGCCGTCCGTATTCGGCTGCGGCGTCTCGTCTTTCGCTTATCTCGCGGCGCACGATGTCGGCGATGTCGGCTTCGGTGAGGTCGCGGCGGTGGGCTTCGGCGGCGCCGAGGCCCACCGCACTGTCTTCCAGCGCACCGGCTTTCACGTCTGCCGCGTCGATCGCCTCGGCATTGTCGATCGCTCCCAGCGCGGAGCGCAGTGCCGAGATCGCACTGCGGTCACGGGCCCTCATCGCGGGCTTCAAGGCGGCGCGGAGCCGCTCGCGCAGGGCTGAATCGGGCTGGTCCGACACTCCGGGAGTCATGCTCGACGAGCCTAATTGCCGGTCCGGTGAGCGTCGAGCGAGTTCTCACCGCGGTAGGCATGGTGGGGAAGCCGTCGTCGAGCAACTGCATGCGCGAGTCCTGGCAGGCGATGAGGGCGACCGACGCTGCAGGGACAAGGCTGGGCGCGGGCGGCACCGACGCGATTGCGTTCGTGCAGTCGCCAGGCTGAATGGTTCTGCGACGGCTCAGTCGAACAGCCGGTCGACGAGCACGCCGCTGAGGGCGATAAGCGCGATGACTACCACCACGAGCGTTGTGGTCACCACAACACGGGCGCCCGCGGTCACCTGCCCGTGATGGAGTGCACGACCGCGTGACCAGCCGAGGAAGCTCAGCAACAGGGCCGCCAGGGCAGCGGCCAACGGGAGCGTGGTGGTCGGCCAGCCGTCGCGGGTGATCTGGTGGGCGAACAGGAGGGCGCAGCCCGCCGCGCCGAGGGAGGTACGGCGCCAGGCCAGCGCGGTGCGCTCCATGGCCAAGGTAGGCGCCGTCATGACAACAGCACCGCCAGGCAGGCGAGCGCGGCGACGAGTGCCACGCCTGCCGACAGCACGGGAACCAGGATCGTGCCGGGAAGCGGGCGCCCTACCCGCATCGCGACATCGACCCGGCGCCAGTGCCGGAAAGCGCCGAGCGCCACCGCGAGTGCCATCGCCAGGCAACTCACCGCGATGACACCGCCGAGCCCGGCCAGGCGCAGTGGCTGGACCAGGGTGTGCACGGCGACACCGCCGGCGAGCAGGCCGAGCGCAGTCCGGATCCAGGCCAGAAACGTTCGCTCGTTGGCGAGGGTGAACCGATAGTCGACCTCTTCCTCACCGTCCTCGGATTCGCCCCCGACCTCGGGCAACGCCATCACCACCACCTCCGTTCCCCATCTTGCCGTGCCGACCCGGGACACAACCGCAACGCCACCGCGCGGGCGCGCCGGTCACCCACGCGGGATCGCACCGCGCACACGCCTGGGTACGCCGGTCACGCGCCCCGAGCGCACCGGCCACCCGTTCGAGCGCACCGGCCACCCGTGCGTGCGCGCCAGTCACGCGTGCGTGCGCGCCAGTCACACGCGCGTGCGCACCAGCCACGCGTGCGAGCGCACCAGCCACACGCGCGGGCACACCAGCCACACGCGCGAGGGCACCAGCCACACGCGCGGGCGGCACCAGCCACACGCGCGGGCACACCAGCCACACGCGCGAGGGCACCAGTCACACGCGCGGGCGGCACCAGCCACGCGTGCGGGTACGCCGATTACGCGCGAGGGTGGGCCTGGTCGTGTACTCGTTTGAGGCGTTCTACGGAGACGTGGGTGTAGAGCTGGGTGGTCGCCATGCTGGCGTGGCCCAGTAGTTCCTGGACGACTCGGAGGTCGGCGCCGCCCTCGAGGAGGTGGGTGGCGGCGGTGTGGCGTAGTCCGTGCGGGCCCATGCCGGGTGCGCCGGGGATGGCCGACACGACCTCGTGGACGACGGTGCGGGCTTGGCGTTGGTCCAGGCGGCGGCCGCGTTGTCCGAGGAGGAGCGCTCGGCCGGAGTGCTCGTTGACCAGGGTTGGGCGGCCCGCACGGAGCCAGGCGTCGAGCGCGGTGTCGGCGGGACCGCCGAACGGTACCGAACGTTCCTTGTTTCCCTTGCCGAGAACCCGGACGAGCCGGCGTTCCCGATCGATGTCGTCGATATCGAGCCCACACAGCTCGCTGACACGGATTCCCGTGGCGTACAACACCTCCACGATCAGCCGATCCCGCAGGGCCATCGGATCCTGCTGGGCTGCACCAGATTCCGCAGCATCCATTGCCTGCACGGCTTGCCCCTGTGCGAGCACCGCGGGCAGCACCCGATGTGCTCGCGGCGCTTGCAACCGCAACCCCGGGTCGAGGGCCAAGCGTCCGGTCTCGGTCAGCCACGCGGTGAAAGTCTTTGCGGCAGAAGCGCGCCGGGACAACGTCGTCCGCGCGGCCCCCGACGCGGCGAGCTCGGCCAGCCACGAACGCAACAACGGCAGATCCAGCTCACGCACCGCCGAATCGGCCGAGCGCGCATACAGATGCTCCAGCAATGACCGCACATCCCCGAGATAGGCCCGCACCGTATGCGCCGACCGATTCCGCCCCAACCGCAGATGCCGCCCGAACTCCGTGAGCAGCGCGGTCAGATCATCGGGCAGCACGTCCATTCCCCCACCGTGACCCTTTCCATCACCCCACGCAACCCACCACGCCGCACCAGACAGCCCACCATCACCCCGCGCCGATGGTGCACGTCCCGGCACCAGAGCTCACCCTGGTCGGGTCGGCATCGTTCGATCGCGCTCGGTGCCGCGGCCCCGAGTCCGGAACCATCCACCGGAATCGCGGCCAACCAGGTCGGCAAGCTCCAAGCCGGGGAGGACGGCGCGGACCGTGGCGAGATCGAGGCCGGATTGCTGGGCCAGCTCGAGGGGCAGGCGGGAGCCGATGGCGGGCAGGGCCGCGTAGACGTCGGCTTCGGCGCCGCGCAGGTGAGCCGCGGGGTCGACGGTCGCGTCGGCTACCGGGAGGCGGAGTGGGCCTGCCTCGTCGATGACGTCTTCGGCGCGGGTGACGAGGAGCGCTTCACCTTCACGGATCATGCGGTGGCAGCCGGCCGACGAGGCGGATCCGACAGGGCCGGGGACCGCCATGGCGGGTCGCCCGAGGCGGCGGGCCCATTTCACGGTGTTGCGGGCACCGCTGCGCAGGCCTGCTTCGACGACGAGGACGCCGTCGCCGAGCGTCGCGATGAGCCGGTTTCGGGCCAGGAAGCGGTGTTTCTGCGCGCTCGTTCCCGGCGGATATTCACTGAGGACGAGGCCCGTGTCGGCGATGGCGGCGAGCAGGCGGTCGTGCTGGGCGGGGTACGGCCGGTCGACGCCGCACGCGAGGACGGCGACGGTCGAACCGCCGACGGCGAGGGCCGCCCTGTGTGCGGCCGCATCGATGCCGAATGCCGCACCGGAGACGATGGTCCAGCCCCGCGCGGCCAGGTCGCAGGCGATCTCGCCGGCCACCTGGACGCCGTAGCCGCTGCTGCATCGCGAACCGACCACGGCGACAGCACGTTCGGACGCGGCTTGTAGCGACAGTGGGCCGCGTGCCCACAACACGAGCGGCACCGCTCCTTCGCGATCGCGGTCGGTGTCGAGTTGATCCAGTCCGAGCATCCGCCAGCCTGGCCATTCGTCGTCATCCGGCGTGATGACCCGTCCACCCAGCCGCGCTATCGCATCTAAATCCGCTGCTGCCGTATCGATCTCACGGCGGGCGGCCGTCGGTCCGCGCAATGCTTCCGGCAGTTCGTGCTCACGCACGGCCCGCGCCGCCTCGCACACTCCGACCGAGGCGATCAAGGCCGACAACGGCGCACACGGCCCCTGCACCACCCGAGACAGGTACACCCACGCGAGTCTGCGCTCGTCGACGTCGAGGTCCACCGTTGCGGTCCGAGGATCCCCCAGCCCGCTCACTGCGCGCCCCGCTGCCGGAAGTTCAAGGCCGACAACACATCCTGAACAGTCGGGAGCTCTCCGCCGCGCAGGTCGCAGACCGTCCAGGCGACCCGGATCGCCCGGTCCGCGCCACGGGCCGACATCCGGCCCAGCCGCAATGCCGTCTCGATCGGCGCGATCGATTCGCGCGGCAGCCGGAACCGTTGTCGCAGAATATGTCCGGGCACTTCGGCATTCGTGGCCCAGCCGTCGGCACTCCAGCGCTGCGCGGCCAGTGCTCTGGCCTGCGCCACCCGTGCCGCCACGGTGGCGCTGGTCTCGGCCTGCTCGTCGCCGAAAGTCGCGCCCGCTTGGCCGCGCATCTGCACCCAGATATCGATGCGGTCCAGCAGCGGACCGGACAGCTTGCCGAGGTAGCGGCGCCGAGCCAGCGGCGCGCAAATGCAGTCGACATCCCGGGCGGGCGCGCACGGGCAGGGGTTCGCGGCCAGCACGAGCTGGAACCGGGCCGGGTAACGCGCGACACCGTCGCGCCGGGCGATCCGCACCTCTCCCTCCTCGAGCGGAGTGCGCAGTGCCTCCAGCACTTTCGTGCCGATCTCCGCGCATTCGTCGAGGAACAGCACGCCCCGGTGCGCCCGGCTGACCGCCCCTGGTCTGGCCATGCCGGAACCGCCGCCGATCATCGCGGTCACCGAGGTCGAGTGATGCGGGGCGACGAAGGGCGCGAGGGTGATCAACGGCTGCTCCGCGGACAGCGACCCCGCCATCGAATGGATCGCGGTGACTTCGAGGGACTCGACCTCCGACAGCGGCGGCAGCAAACCCGGAAGCCGTTGCGCCAGCATCGTTTTGCCGATGCCGGGCGGCCCCGTCAACAACAAATGGTGACCACCGGCTGCTGCGACTTCCAGCGCCCAGCGCGCCTCGTCCTGGCCGACCACATCGCTCAGGTCCCCGCTGGGCGCCTGCGCCCCCGGCACGATCCCGTCCGGTTCCAGCAGGCTGCCTTCGCCACGCAACCAGGTGACCACCGCCCGCAAACTCGTCGCGCCGAGCACCTCGATCCCCTCGACCAGCCCCGCTTCGGCCACCGCTTCCGCGGGCACCACCACGGTCGGCAATCCCGCGGTACGCGCCGCGATGACGGCGGGCAGCACCCCGCGCACCCGGCGCACCCTGCCGTCGAGTGCCAGCTCACCGAGCAGCACCGTCTTGGCCAGCCGCTCCCCCGGCACGGCGCCGGAGGCGTCGAGCACCGAGACCGCCAGCGCCAGGTCGTAGACGCTGCCCACCTTCGGCAGCGTGGCAGGAGACAGCGCCAGGATCACCCGCCCGTCCGGCCACTTCTCCCCCGTATTGGCGACCGCGGAGCGCACTCGATTGCGCGATTCCTGCAGCGCCGTGTCGGGCAGCCCGACCAGATTCACCGAAGGCAGACCTTGACCGATATCGGCCTCGATCTCCACCAGCTGGCCGTCGACGCCGGTCACTGCCACCGACAACGCCCGACCGAGCGCCATCAGAACGCCCCGGCCAGATGGTCGATGACCGGCCGGTGCCCCCGCGGGACCAGCACCGACACCACGTCGAACCGGATGCGCCGCCACGGCCCTTCCTGCTCGGCCAGCCACAGCAGCGCGAGCCGCCGGATCCGCTGCTGTTTGCCGAAGGTGACCGATTCGGCCGGTGTCCCGAATCCCAGCCCCGATCGCGTCTTCACCTCGACGAAGGCCGTGATCGTCGGGTCCTGGACGATCAGGTCCAGCTCGCCGTACCGGCATCGCCAATTGCGGGCGACGATCTCCATTCCCGACTCACGCAGGTACTGCGCGGCCAGCTTCTCCCCGTATGCGCCGAGCGCCTGTTTGTCTGCCACGAGTCGAAGCATGCCGACTCGCACCGTCGGCAGCCGCCCGCCGACCTGGGCGGACAACAAACCTGTGGACAACCGCCGGCCTGTGGACAACCCCAGGCCGGCGGTGCGCCCTCACTCCGGCAGACGGAGGTCGGGCTTCTCCAGCTCTTCGATGTTCACGTCCTTGAACGTGATCACTCGCACGTGCTTGACGAAGCGCGCGGGACGGTACATGTCCCACACCCACGCATCGCTCATCCGCACTTCGAAGTAGACCTCGCCGTCGGCGTTCTGCGGCCGCAATTCGACAGAATTGGCCAGGTAGAAGCGACGTTCGGTCTCCACCACGTACGAGAACTGGCCGACGATGTCCTTGTACTCGCGGTACAGCGACAGTTCCATCTCGGTTTCGTACTTCTCGAGGTCCTCAGCACTCATCGGGTGGGCCGTCCTCCTTCTAGCAGCGCCGCGTTCATAGTGGACATCATCGCGCATGCGCGGCGCGGGAAGCCACTCGGCTACCGCCCGGCACGTCGAGTTCGCGCACATTGCGCCAGGACCGGCGGTGTTCGGTGCTCGGTCCGAGCTGCCGCAGCGCGGCGGTGTGCTCGGGCGTGTTGTAGCCCTTGTGCGCGGCGAATCCGTATCCGGGCAGCTGCCCGTCGAGCTCGACCATCATCCGGTCCCTGGTCACCTTGGCCAGGATGCTCGCCGCGGCGATACAGGCCGCCGTGCCGTCGCCGCCGATGACCGGCAATGACGGTGCGGGCAGGCCGGGAACCTTGAAACCGTCGGTCAGGATGTAACCGGGGACGCGGCCGAGACCGGCGACCGCCCGGCGCATGCCCTCGATATTGGCGACATGGATGCCGATGGAGTCGATCTCCCAGGCGGGCACCACCACCACGCTCCACGCCAGCGCCAACCGCTGGACGACCGGGAACAGCTCCTCACGGGCCGCCTCGGTCAGTTTCTTGGAGTCGTCGAGCCCGGACAGCTTGTCGTAGGCCTTGGGCGCCAGCAGGCACGCGGCGACCACCAGCGGCCCGGCGCACGGGCCGCGGCCCGCCTCGTCGACGCCGGCCACCGGGCCGAGGCCGCCGCGGATGAGCGCCGCCTCGAGTGTGCGTAGTCCCCCGGCCCTGCGCATCACCACCCGCGGCGGCCAGTTGGTCCGATCCTGCCCCACAGTTCGATTGTCCCCGTGTCTCGTCGCGTGTCAGTTTTCCTGCGGGTTCTGGCTGCGTACCGGGCCCATCCGGCTCGGCGGCCAGATCTTGAACACCGTCTTGCCGCGCACATTGTCCACCGGCACGGTGCCCTGCAGATCGTCGCTGACGTGGGCGCGGGAATCGGCCGACTCGTTACGATTGTCGCCCATCACCCACAGGTTGCCCTCGGGCACCTTCACCGGTCCGAACACCCGGCCCGCCGGATAGACCGCGTTGGGGCGGTCGGTGAACCAGGGGTAGTCCTTCTTGATGTACGGCTCGTCGAGCGGTTTGCCGTCGACCATCACCCGGCCCTGCGGATCACAGCACTGCACGGTCTGCCCGCCGACGGCGATGACGCGCTTGACGAGATCGTTCTCGTCCGGCGGGACCAGGCCGAAGTAGGACAGGAAGTTCTGGATGCCACGCACGACGGTGTTGTCGGAGCGGATCGACTTGTAGTGCCCGTTCCACGAGGGCGGGCCGACGAAGACCACGACATCGCCGGGGCCGGGTTCGGAGCCGTAATAGCTGATCTTCTCGACATAGATGCGGTCGCCGATCAGCAGCGTGTTCTCCATCGACTGCGACGGGATCACGTAGGGCCGCCCGATGAAAGTGACCATCAGCGCGGCGATGACCGCCGCGATCACGATCAGTATCGGCAGCTCCTGCCAGAACGGGCGCTGCTTCTTCTCGCTGCGCTGTCTCTTGCGCCGTCCACCTTCGTCACCCGAATCGGACACCGACACCGACCCACTTTCGTCTGCCACGCCGAACAGAGTAGCCCGGCGACCCGACCGAAGTCGGAGCGCCGGGCTACCGGAAAACTCTGTGCTGGAATCAGCTACCGCTGTGTCAGCGCTTTTCCTTGATCTTGGCGGCCTTGCCGCGCAGATCGCGCAGGTAGTACAGCTTGGCGCGACGCACGTCACCGCGGGTCACGACATCGATGTGGTCGATGTTGGGGCTGTGCACGGGGAAGGTGCGCTCGACACCGACACCGAAGGACACCTTGCGGACCGTGAAGGTCTCGCCGATGCCGCCGCCCTGACGCCGGATCACGACGCCCTTGAAGACCTGGATGCGCTCCTTCGAGCCTTCGATGACCTTCACGTGCACGTTCAGGGTGTCGCCCGGACGGAAGTCGGGGACATCGCTACGCAGCGACTTCTCGTCGACGAAATCAAGGGTGTTCATTTTCCACCTTTTCGGATTCTTTGCGCGAACAGAGGAACCTGGCGGCACTCGCGCGCTCGACCGGTTCATGCTCAGAACAGGAGTGCTCTCGGACATGACTCGTCCAAGGCAACCGGTTTATTGTGCCAGACCCGGCAGCCCGGACTGAAATCGGGTGAGGCGCGCCTCACTCGCCTGCCGAGGTGTCGGCCGTGGCGTCGGCCCGGCGGCGCGGCAGCAGATGCGGGTGTGGCGGCGGCGCGGGCGGGGCCGCGACGACCGTGCGCTGCAACTCTGCCTCGGCCGCGGTGCGGGCGTGCTCGACGTCGGGTTTCCCCGCGATGAGGTCCTGGATGAAGATCTTCGCTCGGACGACCGGGCGCCGGTATCGCCGCTCCCTGGCGATCGCCCTGCCCATCGTCTTGGGCCGGTTGCCGTAGCGCCACCGAGCCCAGGGCGCGCCAGGGCGGCTGAGCCGGATGGCGCCGATCAGCAGCAGCGGGGTGAAGAACATGCCGAACAGCCCGGTCCAGATCTTGCCCTTGGCGATCACCACTCCGGCCAGCAGCAGGTTCAGTACGAGGGTGCCGAACACGGCGATCCGGACGCCGAACCCGCGCGACTGCCGGAAGTCGTCGTAGTCGAGAAACGTCGCCGGTTGCACGCCGAGCAGCAGCAGGCCGGTCACGGCGAGGGCGACGAAGACCGCGTCCACCGAGGTGCGGCCCTGTTCCTCCCAGTAGACGTCACGCAGGTAGAAGATCAGGGCGAACTCGTCGAGGACCAGCGCGGCGCCGATCCCGAACAGGGCGGCCAGCACACTCGAGGTGACCTGGGTGGAGTCCTCGGCGGTCGCGATCAGCCCGATGCCGGTGAGCAGCACCGTGATGACGCCGAACACCATGTGGTGGATGTGGGTGTCGCCCGCCTTGATGTTGCCCGGCCACCACCGCACCTGCGCCCTGATCAGCCGCACGCTGATCCGGATGACCACGAAACCGAGGATGAATCCGAGTAGGAAGCACAACAGGGGCAGGCGGCCGCGCGCGATCACTTCGTCTTCGAACCACCGTCCCATGCCGCCCGCCCTGTCGTCGAGTTACTTGCCGAATCCCGCCCGGCGCAACGCGTCGGCCATGGATCCACTCGGCTCGGCCGCGGGCTTGCGCTGGTTGCCGCCACGCCCCTGAGCTTGGCTGCGACCCTGCGCCTGGCCACGTTCCGAACCCTGGCCACGACCGCCCTGCGGACGGCCCTGACCTCGGCCCTGGCCGCGCGGTGCGCCGCCACCACGATTGTCCCCCTGCGCGGGCTTGCCCGGCTCGTCATCGAGCCGCAAGCTCAAACCGATCCGCTGCCGGGCGACGTCGACCTCGAGGACCTTCACCTTCACCACGTCACCGGACTTGACCACTTCGCGCGGGTCCTTGACGAAGGTGTGCGACATGGCCGAGACATGCACGAGGCCGTCCTGGTGCACGCCGACATCGACGAACGCGCCGAACGCGGCCACATTGGTGACGACGCCTTCGAGCACCATGCCCGGCTCCAGGTCGGCGACCTTCTCCACGCCCGCGGCGAATTCGGCGGTCTTGAACTCCGGACGCGGGTCGCGGCCCGGCTTCTCCAGCTCGGCGATGATGTCGCTGACGGTCGGCACACCGAACTTCTCGTCGGTGAAGTCGGCGGGCCGCAGTGCGCGCAGCGTGCCGGTGTTGCCGATGACCTCGGCCATCGGGCGGCCGGTGTGCTCGAGGATGCGCCGCACGACCGGGTAGGCCTCGGGGTGCACGGCGGAGGTGTCGAGCGGGTCGTCACCGCCGCGGATGCGCAGGAAGCCCGCGCACTGCTCGAACGCCTTGGGGCCGAGGCGAGGAACCTCGAGCAGGGCGGTCCGGCTGCGGAAGGGCCCGTTCTGGTCGCGGTGCGCCACAATGCTTTCCGCCACCGAGCCGGACACACCCGACACACGCGAGAGCAGCGGCACCGAGGCGGTGTTCACGTCGACACCGACCGCGTTCACCGCGTCTTCGACGACCGCGCCCAGCGAGCGGGCCAGCAGGGTCTCGGAGACATCGTGCTGGTACTGGCCGACGCCGATCGACTTGGGATCGATCTTCACCAGTTCGGCGAGCGGGTCCTGCAGGCGGCGGGCGATGGAGACAGCGCCGCGTAGCGACACGTCCATGTCGGGCAGTTCGGCCGAGGCGTAGGCCGAGGCCGAGTACACCGAGGCGCCCGCCTCCGACACGACGATCTTGGTCGGCTTGTTCTCGGGGATGCGCGAGATCAGTTCGGTGGCAAGCGCATCGGTCTCGCGGGAGGCGGTGCCGTTGCCGATGGCGATGAGATCGACATCGAACCGGGCGACCAGCGCGGCCAGCACGGCCAGGGACTTCTCGGTCTGGCCCTGCGGCTTGTGCGGGTAGATGACCTCGGTCGCCACGGCCTTGCCGGTGGCGTCGACCACCGCGACCTTCACGCCGGTGCGGTAGCCGGGGTCGAGGCCCATGGTGGTGCGGGTGCCCGCCGGTGCGGCGAGCAGCAGGTCGCGCAGGTTCGCGGCGAACACGTCGACCGCGTCCTTCTCCGCCGCCTGCCGCAACCGCATCCTGGTGTCGATGCCCATGCTCACCTGCAGCTTGGTGCGCCAGGCCCAGCGCACGGTGTCGAGCAGCCAGGGATCGGCCGGGCGGCCCTGATCGGCGATGCCGAAGGCGACCGCGATGCGGCCCTCGTAGATGGTGCGCTCGCCGGGCGCGGGCTCTTCGGTGTCGGGTTCCAGGTGCAGGGTGAGCACCTCTTCCTTCTCACCGCGCAGCAGCGCCAGGATCCGGTGCGATGGCAGTTTGTGGAACGGCTCGCTGAACTCGAAGTAGTCGGCGAACTTGGCGCCCGCCTCCTCCTTGCCCGCGCGCACCGTCGAGGTGACCTGGCCGCGGTTCCACATGAGCTCGCGGAGTTCACCGACCAGGTCGGCGTCCTCGGCGAAGCGTTCGACGAGGATCGCGCGGGCGCCATCGAGCTGTTCGGCGGTGTAGCCGGCCGGGTCGGTGGCCGGGTCGCCGATCAGGGCGTCGGCCACCGGCTCGTGCCCGGCTTCGCGGGCGATCTGGGCCTTGGTGCGGCGCTTGGGCTTGTACGGCAGGTAGATGTCCTCGAGGCGGGCCTTGGTCTCGGCGAGCATGATCTGCTGGTGCAGCGCCGGGTCGAGTTTGCCTTGGCCGCGGATGGATTCGATGATCGCGCCGCGGCGTTCGTCGAGTTCACGCAGGTAGCCGAGCCGCTCGTCGAGCTGGCGCAACTGGGCATCGTCGAGGCCGCCGGTGACCTCCTTGCGGTAGCGCGCGATGAACGGCACCGTCGAACCGCCGTCGAGCAATTCGACGGCGGCGCGGACCTGGGTCTCGCGCACCCCCAGCTCGTCGGCGATCCGCCTGCCCACGCTGGCGAGGATGGTCGTTGTGTCGGTCTCGGGCGCTGTCGTCACGACCGCAGAGACTACAGCTCTTCCCCGACAACCGGCCGACTCCCAGGTCAGGCGAGCAGATCCTTGGCCAGTTCCCGCATCTCCGCTTTGCGGATCTTGCCGGTGACCGTCATCGGGAACTCGTCGACCACGTGCACGTAGCGCGGGATCTTGTAGTGGGCGAGGCGACCGGTGCAGAAGTCGCGGATCGCGGCCGCGTCGAGGACGGCGGCACCCTCGCGCAGGCGGAGCCAGACCATGAGTTCCTCGCCGTACTTCTCGTCGGGGACGCCGATCACCTGGGCGTCGACGATATCGGGGTGGGTGTAGAGGAATTCCTCGATTTCGCGGGGGTAGATGTTCTCGCCGCCGCGGATCACCATGTCCTTGATCCGGCCGGTGACCGAGAGGTAGCCGTCGTCGTCCATGACGCCGATGTCACCGGTGTGCATCCAGCGGGCGGCGTCGATCGCCTCGGCCGTCTTGTCCGGCTGATCCCAGTAGCCGAGCATCACCGAATAGCCGCGGGTGCACAGTTCGCCCGCCTCGCCACGCGGCAGGGTGCGTCCGCTCGCCGGGTCGATCACCTTCACCTCGAGATGCGGGCCGACCCGGCCGACGGTGGCGGTGCGGCGGTCGATGCTGTCGTCACGGCGGGTCTGGGTGGACACCGGCGACGTCTCGGTCATGCCGTAACAGATGGCGACCTCGGCCATCCCCATCTGCTCGATCACCCGTTTCATCACCTCCACCGGGCACGGCGAGCCCGCCATGATGCCGGTGCGCAGACTCGACAGGTCGGCGGTGGCACCGGCGTCGAGTGCGGCGAGCATCGCGATGAACATGGTCGGCACGCCGTAGAGCGAGGTGCAGCGCTCCGCGGCGACGGCGGCCAGCGTCGCGGCGGGATCGAACGACGGCGCCGGAATCACCACGGCCGCACCGTGCGAGGTCGCCGCGAGATTGCCCATGACCATGCCGAAGCAGTGGTAGTACGGCACCGGCACGCAGATCCGGTCGGCCGCGGTGTAGCCGCACAGCTCGCCGACGAAGTAGCCGTTGTTGAGGATGTTGTGGTGGCTCAGCGTCGCGCCCTTCGGGAAACCCGTTGTCCCCGAGGTGTACTGGATGTTGATCGGATCATCGGTGGACAGGGTCGCGGCGATCGCGGCCAGTCCTGCGGCATCGGGCGCGGTGGCCGCCACCTGCTGCCACTGGTCGGTGCCGAGGATCAGCACCTGTTCCAGGGCCGGGCAGTTCGGCCGCACCTGCTCGATCATCGCCACATAGTCGGAGGTCTTGAACTCCGGCGCGGCGATCAGCAGCCGAACGCCGGCCTGACCGAGGACGTACCCGAGTTCGCTGGTGCGGTAGGCGGGATTGATAGTGACCAGGACCGCGCCCAGTTTCGCCGTGGCGTACTGGACCAGGAACCATTCGGCGCAGTTGGGCGCCCAGATCCCGACCCGGTCGCCCGCGCCGATACCGCTCGCGGCCAGTCCGGTCGCGACGGCGTCGACGGCCGCGCCGAGCTCGCGATAGGTCCAGCGACGGCCGGTCGGACGGTCGACCAGCGCTTCGTTGTCGGGATACTCCGCGACGGTGCGGTCGAGATTGGCGCCGATGGTGTCACCGAGCAGCGGGGTGTCGGCGAGTCCACAGGTGTAGCTCAGTTCGGTCATCAGCGGATCTCCTTGCCGCGCAGCACGAATCGCTGCACCTTGCCACTCGGGGTCTTGGGCAGACTCGAGACGAAATGAACCGTCCGCGGATAGGCGTGCGCGGCGAACTTGTCCTTGACCAGTTGCTGAAGTTCGGCGGCCAGCTCGGCACTGCCGTCGACGCCGTCACGCAGGACGACGAAGGCTTCGAGCACCTCGCCGCGCAGCTCGTCCGGCATCCCGACGACGGCGGCCTCGGCGACCTGATCGTGCAGGACCAGCACGCTCTCGACCTCGAACGGGCCGATCCGGTAGCCCGCCATGATGATCACGTCGTCGTCGCGCGAGCTGAAGCGGAAGAAACCGTCGGCATCGCGCGCGCCCACGTCACCGGTGAGATACCAGCGGCCGTCGGCGGTGTAGCGGCTCGCGGTGCGCTCGGGAGCGTCGAGATAGCCGAGGAACCACAGCAGCGGGCTGTGATCGGTGTCGATGGCGACGCGGCCGATCTCGCCGGGCGCGGCCTCGGTGTCGGCGTCCTCGGCCAGGACCGCGCAGGTCCAGCCGGGCAGCTGGGAACCCATCGAGCCGAGCGGCGCGGGCCGGTCGACGGCGGGGTGCCAGGCGTGGCAGATGACCATGCCGTGTTCGGTCTGGCCGTAGTGGTCGCGGACGGCGACGCCGAGCGCGCGCCGCGACCAGGCGACGACGTCCGGCGTGAGCGGTTCCCCCGCCGACGACGCCCGGCGCAACGTGATCCCCTCGGGGGCCGCGCCCGCGCGCAACGCGCGGTAGACCGTCGGCGCGGCGGCGAAGTTGGTGACGCCGAAGCGGCGCATCACGTCCAGGGTGAGCGGTGCGGAGAAGCCCGCGTGCAGAAGCAGGCTGCGCACGCCGGTCGCCAGTGGCGCGAGGATCGCGTAGTAGAGGCCGTACGCCCAGCCCGGGTCGGCCGCGTTCCAGTAGACGTCCTCGGGGCGCACATCCAGGGCGAACTCCTGGTAGGCGTGGAAGGAGGCCAAGGCGCGCACCGGGATCGGCACGCCCTTGGGCGTACCGGTTGTGCCGCTGGTGAACAGCTGGACCAGCAGGCCGTCACCGCCGACCACCACAGGGGCCGCGCGGGGGTCGTCGGACCGGTGCGTGGCGAGCAGATCGCCGAACGACAGCGCGCCGGGAATATCGGCCGCACCGACGACGATCGTCCGGCGCTCCGGGTCGGCGGGAATGTCTTCGCCCACAGCCAGTTTCGACGCCTGATCGGCATCGACGACGACCACCTTCGCGTGACTCGCGCCGAGCCGGAACCCGATGGCGGGCGGCGCGAACGCGGTGAACAGCGGCACGTGCACCGCACCGCGGCGCCAGATACCGAGCAGCGCGACCACCAGATCGGCGGACTTCGCCATCAACGTCGCCACCCGATCCCCTGGACCGACACCGAGCTCGGCCAGCGCCGCCGCGAAACGGGCCGACCGCTCACGCAGCTCGCCGTAGGTCAGCTCGTGCGCGCTCAGATCGGACTCGACCACCGTGAACGCGACCCGACCGGCCGGATGCCGGTCGCACAGCAGCTCGGCCGCGCAGGCCTCGGGTCCGTCGTAACAGTCGAGCAGGTCGCGCACCCGCGCGTCCAGGTCGGTACTCATCGCAGTTCTCCTCAACGGGTAACCAGGTCTGTCCTAGAATGTGGCACACCTCACGTTCGCCACTACCCCCGAAAAGGGGTGACCGATGCCGGCCACTTCCCTGTTGCGTCCCCGCGACGGCGATGCGCTGCGCGCCGAGATCCGCTGGGTGGCGCGCCGGGCGAATGTTCCGGTGGTCTTCGGCGGGCCGGTCGACGAGGACACGCTGCTGCTCACCGAGTTCGTCGGCACGATCACCACCGGGCTGCGCGGCCTGTCGGTACTGCGTACCTCCGGGCTCGGCGGGCAGGTGATGGAGCACCACCGACCCGCCGCGGTGGCCGACTACCGGGGCGCGTCCTCGATCACCCACCACTACGACGGACCGGTCTGCGGCGAGGGATTGCGGTCGGTGGTCGCCGTTCCGGTCGTGGTCGCCGACCGGCCCCGTGCCGTGCTCTACGCGGCCACCCGCGGCGCCGGTCCGCTCGGTGATCGCACCACCGAGGTGATCGTGCAGGCAGGCAGGCGGCTGGCGACCGAGATCGCGATCCGCGACGAGGTGGATCGGCGGGTCAGGATGCTCGAACTCACCGCTCCGGCCCCGGCCGCCACCCCCGCGGTCGCCGAGGAATTGCGCGAGATCCACGCCGAGCTGCGGGCCATGGCGACCGCCGCCGGTGATGCGGCGATGCGCGACCGGCTCTCGGGTGTGTGCGATCGGCTGACCGGTGTGCTGGCGGGCGAGTCGTCGGACGAGGTTCCCCGGCTGTCGCGGCGCGAACTCGACGTGCTCGCGCAGATCGCGCTCGGTTGCACGAATCAGGAAGCGGCGCTTCGGCTGTCGCTCGGCGCGGAAACCGTCAAGAGCTACCTGAGGCAGGCTATGAGCAAGCTCGACGCGCGAACCCGGCACGAGGCCGTGGCACTGGCACGGCGTCATCGCCTGCTGCCCTGATGTGGAATATGTCACGCTCTCGAGCGAAGTTCCGTCGCTGTGAGCACCCGTGCACGAGTTCGGCGATCCGGCCGCTGCTCGTTTCGCCTCTCGCTCGCGCGCAGCGCGCCGAGTGTCAGGGACGCCGAATCACCAAGGGGCGCACGGTCTGTCCAGGGCAGATGGGCACGGTGACCGGTCGGCCGCGTCCGTCGCACCGAGTACCGCGGTCACCGAACACATTCCGGATGGAACGAGTAATCCTCACCATGGACGATGACACAACGAATGACCCCGGTGAATACCCAAACATCTTTACGACAAAACAATCTCGGCGTCCATCCCGACCGGTACCGTCGGTCCGATGACGGAGCCTTTTCAATTGGCCGGCGTCTCGCTGGACTGTGACGACCCCGAGTCCCTCGCCCGCTTCTACCTCGGGCTGCTCGGTGGCCGTGTGCTGTGGAACGACGCCCACAGCGTGGGTATCCGCATACCGTCGGGATTGACCCTGGCGGCGCAACGCGTCGAGAACTACTTCCCGCCGCAATGGCCGGGCAGCGCCGCGGTACAGCTGGAGCTGGCTGCCGACGCCGACCTGGATCTGTGTGAGCAGCACGCGCTGGCGATCGGCGCCAAACCGGCTCCGGTGCAACAGGATCCGCGCTGGCGGGTATTGCTCGACCCGGCCGGGCACCCGTTCGCCATCACCACCCGCGCCGCGTCGATGTAGGCCGGCGGTTACTGCTCCGGCAGTAGATCCGGCCTGCGCGCGCGGGTGCGTTCCAGGGACCGCTCGTGGCGCCACGCGGCCACCTTGGCGTGATCGCCGGACAGCAGGATCGGCGGCACGTCCAGGCCGCGCCACGAGACCGGACGGGTGTAGCTCGGCCCTTCCAGCAGACCGTCGGAGAACGAATCCTCCTGGTGGGACTGCTGATTGCCGAGCACGCCCGGGATCAGCCGGACCACGGCCTCGGTCATCACCAGCACCGCGGCCTCGCCGCCGATGAGGACGTAGTCGCCGATGCTCACCTCTTCGACGCGGACGCGGCGGGCGGCATCGTCGAACACGCGCTGATCGATGCCCTCGTAGCGACCACACGCGAAGACGAGGTGTTTCTCGGTGGACCAGCGTTGCGCGGTGGCCTGGGTGAACGGCACACCGGCCGGGGTGGGGACGACGAGCAGGGCGTCGTCGGGGCACACCGCGTCGAGCGCGTCGCCCCAGACGGTGGGCTTCATGACCATGCCCGGACCGCCGCCGTAGGGCGAATCGTCGACGGACTTGTGCACGTCGTGGGTCCAGTCACGCAGATCGTGCACGCCGACCGAGATCAGGCCCTTGTCGACGGCCTTGCCGAGCAGCGCGGTCCGCAGCGGCTCGAGATACTCCGGGAAGATCGTGACGACGTCGAGTTGCACGAATTACTCCGGATCGAGCAGGCCCTCGGGCGGCGTGATGACCACCAGTCCATCGGCGATCGACACGGTCGGCACGATGGCGGTGACAAAGGGAATGAGAATTTCGCGGCCGTCGTCGGCGGCGCGCACCGACAGCAGCTCGCCCGCGGCCGAATGCAGCACCTCGGTGACCTCGCCGACGACGGTGCCGTCGCCGAGTTCGACGCGCAGGCCTTCGAGCTCGTGGTCGTAGAAGGCGTCCTCGTCGTCGGACGGCGGCAGCGACTCGCTGTCGACGACGAACAGCAGGCCGCGCAGTGCGTCGGCGGCGGTGCGGTCGTCGATGCCGTCGACGAACACCAGAAGCCGGCCCGAGTGCTCTCGGGCCGACTTCACGGTGTAGTCACGGGTCGCCGCGGATTTCGGCATCCTGCCGTGCAGGGTGGCGCCGGGAGCGAACCGGAGTTCCGGCTCGTCGGTGCGCACCTCGACGACGAGTTCGCCGCGCACGCCGTGCGACTTGGCGACTCGACCTACGACGAGTTCCATCTAGGCGTCGGTGTCGACCACGTCGACCCGGATCCCACGGCCGCCGATACCGGCGACCAGGGTGCGCAGCGCGGTCGCGGTACGACCACCGCGCCCGATCACCTTGCCCAGGTCCTCAGGATGGACGTGCACCTCGACGGTGCGTCCGCGGCGGCCGGTGATCAGCTCGACGCGGACGTCATCGGGGTTGGCGACGATGCCGCGAACCAGATGTTCGACGGCATCGGCAACAACGGCAGTCATTACTCGGCAGCCTCGGTGGCGGCCTCTTCGGCGGCCTCGTCCTTCTTGGCGGCCTTCTTCTTCGGGGTGACGGCCTCGGCGACGGGCTCGTTGTCGGCGGCGGCCAGCGCGGCGTTGAACAGGTCGAGCTTGGACGGCTTGGCGGCCTTCACCTTGAGGGTGCCCTCGGTGCCCGGCAGGCCCTTGAACTTCTGCCAGTCGCCGGTGATCTCCAGCAGACGCTGCACCGACTCGGTCGGCTGCGCGCCGACGGACAGCCAGTACGCCACGCGATCGGCATCGATCTCGATCAGCGAAGGCTCTTCCTTCGGGTGGTACTTGCCGATGGCCTCGATGGCCCGGCCGTCACGACGGGTGCGTGCGTCGGCGACGACGACGCGGTACTGCGGGTTGCGGATCTTGCCCAGGCGGGTGAGCTTGATGCGAACAGCCATGCTGATCTGCCTCTTTCGATAGTTGGTCACCACGCGATTCGGCGACCCGCATGGTCTGCGGGTCCGGTTTCGCGCATGGAGTGTGTGACCGCCGCGCGGTACGTAACCGGAGACGGGCTGACACTGTCCAGGAAGGACGGTTGACCATTGTGCCAGACGGGTCGAGCGCAGCTGAAATCGGCTCGACCGCCGCCGCCTCAGCGCAACTGCGCGGTGTCGACGACGACCGGTACCGGGCCGGGCACTTTCACGGCTTCCCCGTCGCGGGCAAAAACTTCTTGCCGATAGCCGGTCTCCCCCAGGCTGTAGCCCCAGAATCGAGCCGGCTTACCGTCGGGCAGCTCGATGATCCACAAGTACGGCACCCGCGCGGCGGCGTAGGCCGCGATCTTGGTATCGCGCTCTTCCCGAGTGTTTCCGGGTGACCAGACCTCCACCGCGAGGAGAATGTTCTCGGCCGCGAAGCTGACATGGTTGATCCCACCGACCACCACGGAGATGTCCGGGATGAACGCGGTACGCAAGGGCGTGCTGATACGAACACCCACAGCAGGAAGAACGTGGAGGTCGAACCGTTCCGCTGCCCGCAGCGCATCTCGCAACATCACGGCCAACTCGAACGAGGCGTACTGATGCGGACCACCCGGCGGCGGCGTCATGTACAGGTACCCCCAGATGAGTTCGAGTCGCGATCCATCGGCCGGCTGCTCTTCGACGAGCCAATCTTCCACAGTATTCGGGCCCAGCGGGTGAAACATCGAAACCTCGGCGCTCATGGTCATTCCGTCCGATCTCCCGTTCGCGTCGCGCTCGCTCGAACCGAACTCGTGCAATACCCGGAGGTACGCGGTGACCGACGAACCTCGTGGAAACTGGTTAGCGGTACCGCTCGACCCCACTGTATAAGAGCTTGTCCAGGGCTGAGTGCGTAGCACGTGCGAAATACACAGAGTTCGCCCAGGTCGATGCGCGTAGTGCGTGCGCAACGCCCATCAACTCCGCAAACGCGACCGCCCCACCAATCACCGGTGGCCGGTGACGGGGTTCGGGGTTTTGACGACGAGGCCGCGCAGGACGACCCATTGCGGGTCGGTGAGGGCGGCCAGGTCGGCCCGGGGGTCGTCGGCGTAGACGACGAAGTCGGCGGGGGCGCCCTCGTCGATGCTCGGGCGGCCGAGCCAGGTGCGGGCGTTCCAGGAGGCGGCGCCGAGGGCTTCGTGGGGGGACAGGCCCGCGCCGGTGAGGGCGGCGATCTCGTCGGCGATGCGGCCGTGGCGGATGCCGCCGCCCGCGTCGGTGCCCGCGTAGATGGGGACGCCTGCCTCGTGGGCGCGGCCGACGGTGTCGCGGACCCGGCGATGCAGGTCGCGCATGTGGGCGGCGTAGACGGGGAACTTGGTGGCGCCGTCGGCGATGCTGGGGAAGGTGTCGATATTGATCAGGGTGGGGACAAGGGCGGTGCCGTTGGCGAGCATCAGTTCGATGGTGTCGTCGGTGATGCCGGTGCCGTGTTCGAGGCAGTCGATGCCCGCGTTGATCAGGCCGGGCAGGGCGTCCTCGCCGAAGACGTGGGCGGTGACGCGGGCGCCGTTGGCGTGGGCGGCGTCGATGGCCTGCTTCAGGATGTCGTCGCTCCACAGCGGGCGCAGGTCGCCGGCGGATCGATCGATCCAGTCGCCGACGATCTTCACCCAGCCGTCGCCGAAGCGGGCCTGTTCGGCGACGATCTCGGGCAGGTCGCGTTCGTCGTCGAGTTCGATGCCGAGTTCGCGGATGTAGCGCCTCGGGCGGGCGATGTGGCGGCCCGCACGGATGATGCGGGGCAGCTCGGCGTGCTCGTCGATGAAGTGGGTGTCGATCGGCGAGCCCGCGTCGCGCAGCAGCAGGGCGCCCGCGTCGCGTTCGGTCTCCGCCTGTTCGATCGCACCGTCGCGGGTCTCGTCGCCGCCGCCGTAACGGATGCCGACGTGGCAGTGGGCATCGACGAGGCCGGGCACGATCCACCCTGTGTGACAGAGGGTTTCAGCCCCGCGCACCGGCTCGAAGGTGACGACACCGTCGACGACCCACAGATCACGTTCCTCGTCGCCGGGAAGAACCACACCACGCAGATGCACACGAACCTCCAGACCTCGGCCTGGCCCCAACCTACCGCCGGTGATCGGCCAACGCACCCGGGTCAGGCGGCGCGCCGGTCCGCCATCGCCTCGGTTCGCGCCCGGCGGCCGGAACAAAACGGCTAGCGGCCGGGCAGCGGCCCGTCGAGGAAGACCGTCACGGCCACGATCCGCGGCTCGTCGGCCGCGAAGTCGACGAAGGCCACGCCGCGCGCCGCGCCGATCCGCACGCTGGCGCTGACCGTGCGCCCGGCGGCGATCAGCTTGTCCCACTCCATGTCTCGCGCGAGCTCGGCGAACTCCGCCGCGTCGACCGGATGCCCGGCGGGCAGCTCCACCGCCGCGCGCGC
Source organism: Nocardia sp. NPDC055029 (assembly GCF_053608525.1). Classification (NCBI taxonomy): domain Bacteria; kingdom Bacillati; phylum Actinomycetota; class Actinomycetes; order Mycobacteriales; family Nocardiaceae; genus Nocardia; species Nocardia sp. NPDC055029. The sequence continues at coordinate 1,598 of NZ_JBSGVQ010000051.1, read as the reverse complement.
ACCGAGCAGGTCCCGTACACCGGCCACATCGCCCGCCGCGGCGGCGCCGAACAACCGGCCGACGACCCGTTTGCCCGTCGCGCCGACACCACGCAGACCACGCATCATGCCCATCGCCCCACCGGTGCCCAGCTCGGTGACCAGTTGCGGGCCGAGCTTGCACCCGGCCAGCAGCCCGGACGGGCCAGTGCCGAGCAGCCGCCGGATCATCACCGCCAGTTCCCAGTGCGCGGCCAGTCGCGCGATCCGCCAGCCGCCCCCGGATTCGATCAGGTCGTAGCGCAGGTGCATGGGCACGGTGACGGTGGCGCCGGTCGACATGGTCGTCTCGATGTGCAGGTCACGCACCACCGTGCGCCCGGCGACGAGGTCGCGTTCGACCCGGAAGACGATGGAGTTGGGCGCGATGAAGACGTTGTAGAACCGCGAGATCGCCTCCCGGCCGATGTGCTCGCGCGCGCCGTAGGGATCGTGCACCGCGGCGTTGTCGACGAACAGGCCGACCCAGGTGTTCTTGTCGTGCGCTGCCACCGCGCGCGGCGACGCCTGCACCGCCGCCAGCAGGTCTTCAGCGGTCCGATCCAACGGCATGTAGGTCCTCCATAGTCACGCTTCCCCTGCCCGATCCATGATAGAACGTGTTCTAGTTTTGCGTCGGCGATCGTGCCCGGCGCGCTGTTGGACAAAGGAATCTCGATGGACTGGTACACCGGGAACGCCACCTACGACACGGTGCTGGCCATCGCCTTCGCCTTCGCCGCGTTCGTGATCGTTGGCGGGCTGTTCGCGCAGAGTCCCTACGGCCGCTTCGCCTCGACCTCGATCGGCTTCAATCTCAACCCCAAGCTGGGCTGGTGGTTGATGGAACTGCCCGCTACCGTCGTTTTCGCGGTGTTCTACTTCAGCGGCCCCGATCGTTTCGAACCGGTGCGCTGGTGCTGGCGGCGATCTGGCTGCTGCACTACGGCAATCGCGGCTGGTTCTTCCCGCTCTCGATCCGGCAGGTGCCGGGCAAGAAGAGCAGCTTCAACTTCTCGGTGGTCGCGGCCGGGGTGTTCGTGACCTCGCTGCACGGCTACCTCAACGGCGCGTTCTTCAGCAACGACTACAAGAACCAGTACGGCACCGCCTGGCTCACCGACCCTCGGTTCCTGATCGGGCTCGTCGTGTATCTGTGCGGATTCGCGCTGCTGGTGCGGTCCGAGGCGATCGTGCGCAATCTGCGCGACAAGGACAACCCCGGCGCCGCCGAGTACCGCATCCCGTACGGCGGCGGCTTCCGGTTCGTCAGCAGCCCGGCCTACCTGGGCGAACTGATCGCCTGGGCCGGGTTCGCGCTGCTGACCTGGTCGCTGGCGGGTGTGGCGATCTTCCTGATCACCGCGGGCAACCTGGTGCCGCGCGCCTTCGCGACGCACCGCTGGTACCGGGAGAAGTTCGTCGACTACCCGGCGCACCGCAAGGCGCTGATCCCGGGCGTGATCTGACAACCCAGCCCCGCACGACCCGACCTCGAGGAGGGTCCCGCCGCGCAGCGGCGGGTCGCGGCCGTCCCGCCGATCAGCGGCAGTTGCGTAGGCGACGAAGGAGCAAGCAAC
>NZ_JBSGVQ010000050.1:0-46968 GCF_053608525.1 Nocardia sp. NPDC055029 | reverse complement strand
ATGACAGGCCGGGCGCGGGCGCGCCGGATCAGATGCCGGAGCGGATCATGCCCTTGCAGCGCATGAGGAATTCGGCCAGGTAGCCGTCGTGCGGTACGCCGGGGCGCAGCCAGGTGGTCGGGTTGTCGCCGAGGTAGAGGTTGGTGATCGTAGGGTCGTTCAGGAGGGCCTCGACCAGTTCGCCGCGTGTGGTCATCGCGGTGAGGACGAGTGAATTCCGCAGGGGCACAATGCCATCGGTGGGGCGCCAGGGGCCGACCCAGACGCAAGGGAAGGCCAGTTCGACGCCGAGCTGCGGTGCGGTCGCGGAGTCGACCAGGTGTACGGCCGGGCGCAGTACCGCGCCGCCGGAGGGGAGTTCGTCGACGATGGTGTCGCCGCCGAGCAGGGGCTTCGCCGTGCCGGCGACCTCGTGCAGGTACTCGTCGATCGCGGTCACCGTCGGCACCGGTTGCACGGTGAGGATGGCGTCGGGGTGATCGGCGGGCAGGCTCGGGATGCGGGCGAGGTGCTCGGCGAGCGCCAGCGCCACCGGCTCCGGATCGCCTTCGACCAGCACCGCGGTGGTGCAGGTGCACGCGGTGCCGCCCAGGTGGCTCACCGAATCGGCGATCACGTCGATGTGGTCACGCCAGTCGACGTCGGCGGTGATCAGGATCTTCGACCGGCCGGGACCCTGGGTGAGCACGCGCGGGCTCGCGCCGTACTTGTCGACGACGTCCTGACCGCCGTAGACGATCGCGTAGTCGGCCTCGGCGATGATCACATCGGCGGCGGCGTAGTCGGTGGGCAGCAGGGTGATCGTCGCGGGCGGGAAGCCCGCCATCCGCAGGGCGCTCACCAGCCGGAAGGCGGTGAAGGGCTCGCGCGCCGACGGCCGCACCACGACTTTGTAGCCCAGCGCCAGCGCCTCCGGCCAGAGTCCGTGTACCGCGGGGGTGTTGCCCGCCGCGTGTACCGCGAAGACGTCGCCCTTGCGGACCCACACGGCCGCGCCGTCGCGGGTGCGCTCGTCGGACCATTCGGCGACGGCGCCGTGGGGCATCGCCAAAGCCAGTGTGTCGCACTGGGATCGCAGGACCTCGGCCACCCACTCGACCGACTGGCGCACCACCTGCTGCGGCACGCCCGACACCGTCGAGACGATCCGGATGTACTCCTCGGGGTCGAGCCCGCCGATCGTCGCGGTGGTGAACAGCTCGGCGGCCTTCTTCATCAGGGCGAGGCGTTCCTCGGCGGGGACGGTCGGCGCCGACCGCATCGCCGCGATGGCGCGTCGCACGAACAGCGCCGGAACCTGGCCCAGCTCACCGACTTCCGTGCCGTCGAGCGCGGTGATCGGGATGCGCTGCCTGGCGTGGTAGGAGCCGGCGGGGCCGAGGGCGTCGATCTCGATCATCAGTACACACCCTCGATGACGGACTTGTCGGCGAAGGTCGACACCGGGCGCACATCGGCGACCGCGCAGCCCAGCGTGTTCGGCGCTGGCTCGGCCCGCAGCGCGGTGTCGCGCTCCAGATTGTTCGGCAGCAGCGCGTATTTGGTGAGGTGGTTCATCACCACCTGCCCGCGTTCGCCGACCGCGACATCGTCGCCGGTGGCCGGGTCGACCACCCGGAACGCGATGTAGGGGCTCGGGGTGTCGAACACGGCGAGTCCGTCCTCGCGCTCGGAGTCCCGCTCGCGCGACATGCCGAGGATGGTGGTGCTGCCGTAGAGGCCTTTGAGCGGAATGCCGGGAAAGACCTCCTGGCGCAAGATGTCCCGGGTGTCGGCGTCCATGTGCGCGCCGCTCCAGCACAGGAACTTCACCTGCTTGCGCACCGCGTCGACCAGTTCCTCGCGTCGGGCCAGCCGCTCGAGCAGCGGCGGGGTGGCGATGATGATGCCGACCGACTGGGTCGTCAGGATCGCGGCCGCCTGGTCGATCAGGTGCTCGGCGTAGCGATCGGCGCCCTCGGTATCACCGGAGCCGATGAGCTGCTTGATCCACCGCGGGTCCAGATCGACGGTGAACTTCACCCCGTTGTGCCTGCGCGCGCGCCGGGAAGCGAACTCGCCGAACATATGCGGGCCGCTGGGCGCGATGGCGAGGGTGTTCATGGTCCCCAGATCCGCGTAGTGGTGCTCGTCCCACGACAGCGCGAATTCCATCCACCGCTCGAACATCACGAACCGCTTCGGCGCCCCCGTCGTCCCGCCGCTCTCGTAGATCCCCGCGATCTCCCGATCCGTCCCACGCAATCCCCGCGGAATCAGATCCTCCACCGCGACATCCCTGAACTCGTCGATCACGTTGGGGAACAACCGCAGATCGTCGAAGGTCCGCACGTCGGCGACCGGATCGAAGTCGAGCCGCTCCGCCCGCCGCAACCAGTACGAGCTCCCCGTCTCGGCACCGAAATGCCAGCTCATCAACGCCCGGACGTAGTCGTCGGGATCGACGTCGACAGCGTCCAGATCGAGTATGTCGGAACACATGGCACAGCCTCCGAGGTGCGCAAACAATGGGCGTTCTGCGAGCTCCATCGTCGCGCCCCCACCCCTGCCCGAACGCCCGGCGCCACCCACGTCGATCAGGCGATAGGAACGTCCATGGTCAGCCGGTGCAGGTGCTGATTCCGCCTAGGCGGGTAAGGCGGGGATGGTGCGGGCGTTGGTGATCTCGGGGGAGACCGTGATGACGTCGCAGGCGGCGAGGAGGGCGTCGGGGAGGTCGGGGCCGAGGTGGGTGAGGCTGGGGGTGACTACGGCGGCGGCCTGGGTAGTGGTGACCACGTCGAGGAGGCGGCCGATGGGGTCGGTGGTGCGGTCGCTGAAGACGACGGTCTTGGTGAAGCGGTAGCCGAGGCGCTCGGCTAGCGAGCGGATCTGCGTTTCGTCCCAGGACTGGGCGACACCCGAGATGTCGCGGCGCAGGTATCCGATCGCCGGTGGCTTCATGGGGGAGACGCTACCGGCGCAGGGTGTCCGTTGCCGTGAACGCGGACGAACGTGAGTCGAATTCGCAATCTGACTGATGATCATTTCGGAATCTCGTCCGCGAGGGTGCGCCGCCGTGATCTACTGCTCGCCAACTCGGGTGGAACGAGGTCTCGACGACGATGTCGAGCGGCGCCCGGTGTACGCAGGAGACAACGATGGTGGACAGAAGAATGCAGCGGGTGGCCGGTTCGATGGCCGCGTTCGCGGTGGCAGCGGGTTTCGCGGTGGCAGCGGTTCCCGGCACGGCGGCGGCGGCACCGGGAACGATCACCTGGAACGACGGGAACAGCAAGTTCACCAGGACGGTGTCGAACACCAACCCGGTCGTCGGCGACACGGTGACCGTGACGACGAAGTTCGAGCGGACCGGCATTCCGGTGGAGTACATCTACAACATCAAGGACCTGCACCCCGCCTGCCTGACCCCGGTCGCGGGCTCGGCGAAGATGGGCGGTGACCCGGTCCAGCTCGACACGTCGTCCTCGGATTGGGTCCGCGCCGAGTTCGGCATCACCAAGTACCCGGTGTACCCGAATATCGAGCCGAAATCGCAGACCTTCGAGGTGCAGTACAAGGTGGGCGTCAACTGCGCCCGCGACACCCCGCTGCCGACCTCGATGCACTACGGCGGTTCGCTCGGCGACGGCACCTACCAGGGCAAGGGCCCGAACATCACGGTGTCCAGCGACGCGGTATCGAGCACCGTCATCACCGACGTGACCGGCGCGCAGGTCGGCAAGGCCGTCACCCTGGAGGCGACCGTGTCCCCGGCGGCGGCGGGCGGCACGGTCCAGTTCAAGGCGGGCGACAACGTCCTCGGCGACATCCCCGTCGCCGCGAACGGCAAGGCCTCCATCGTGTGGACGCCGGGCGCCGCGGGCGCGTACACCATCGGCGCGACGTTCTCCGGCCGCAGCGGCGTGGCCAGCTCGTCGACCACCAAGGTGGTCACCGTGGCCGACGTGCCGACCGATCCCGGCCCGGGTGACGGCGGCGGCACCGGCACCGGATCCTTCGGGTTCTGATCACCCTTCCCGGCACGGAATCGGTTGCTACCAGGTCTCGTTGGAGATCAGCGCGGTCAGCAGCTGACGAATCGCGGCGACCCGCCGTTCCGTGCCGGGGAGCTGGTCCAGCGCGCACTCGGGGTCGGCGGGCGGACCCAGATGCGTGCAGCCGCGTGGGCAGTCCTCGATGGCGTCGGCGAGGTCGGTGAACGAGGCGATCACGTCGTCGGGCGTGATGTGGGCCAGACCGAACGAGCGCACGCCGGGGGTGTCGATCACCCAGCCGCCCTCGGGCAGCGGTAACGCCACCGACTGGGTGGAGGTGTGCTTGCCCTTGCCGACGCCGGACACCTCGCCCACGGCCCGATACGCGTCGGGCACAAGACGATTCACCATCGTCGACTTGCCTACACCGGAGTGCCCGATCAGCGCGGTGAGCCGGTCGTCGAGCAGCTCGAGCACCGGCTCCATCGGATCGTCGATCCCCGCGTAGAGGATCTTCAGGTCCAAACCCTCGAAGGCGGCGGCGAATTCGGATTCCGCGACGAGATCGCGTTTGGTGAGTACCAGAATCGGTTCCAGCCCACCGGCATACGCGGCCACCATGGCCCGCTCGACGAAACCGGTGCGCGGCGGCGGATCGGCCAGCGCGACCACGATGAACAGCTGTTCGGCATTGGCGACGACGATGCGTTCGAACGGATCGGTGTCGTCGGCGGTGCGGCGCAGCACGGTGCCGCGCTCGGCGACCCGCACGATCCTGGCGAGCGTGTCGGGCTTGCCGGTCAGGTCACCGACGACGTCGACCTGGTCGCCGACCACGATCGGCGTGCGGCCCAGTTCCCTGGCCCGCATGGCGACGATGCGCCGGTCGGCGTCACCGTCGAGCACACACCCCCAGCGGCCGCGGTCCACCGAGACCACCATCGCGGCCTCGGCGTCGTTGTGCTGGGGCCGGGTCTTGGTGCGCGGACGCGAGGCCTTGCCAGGGCGGACCCGGACATCGGATTCGTCGTAGCTGCCTGTGGAGCGGCCTCGGCGGCTCAGTGCGACGCTCCCTCACCCGATAAGGCGGGGGCCAGCATCTGCTCCCACAGGGCGACGAAGGTCGGCAGCGTCTTGGCCGTGGTGCCGATGTCCTCGATCTCCACCCCGGGCACCCGCAGGCCGAGAATCGCACCGGCGGTGGCCATCCGGTGATCGGCGTAGGAGTGCCACCGGCCGCCGTGCAGCGGGGCAGGCACGATCTCGAGGCCGTCCTCGGTCTCGGTGACATTGCCGCCCAGCCGGTTGATCTCGGCGGAAAGCGCTGCGAGCCGGTCGGTTTCGTGCCCGCGCAAGTGCGCGATGCCGCGCAGAACCGAGGGCGAGTCGGCCAGGGCGGCCAGCGCGGCGACGGTCGGGGTGAGCTCGCCGACGTCGTGCAGGTCGATGTCGATGCCCGCCAGGCGCTCCGGGCCGCGCACGGTGAGCACGCCGTCGAAGATGCGCGCCTCGGCGCCCATCCTGACCAGGATCTCGCGAATCACGTCACCGGGCTGGGTGGTGCCGCGCGGCCACATCGGGATGCTCACCTCGCCACCGGTGACGGCGGCCGCCGCCAGGAACGGCGTGGCATTGGACAGGTCGGGTTCGATCTCCCAGTCGACCGCGCGGATGGGGCCGGGCTCCACGGTCCAGGTCTGGGGGCTGCGCGAGTCGGCGGGGGTGTGCACCACCACGTCGGCGCGGCGCAGCATCTCCACCGTCATCTCGATGTGCGGCATGGACGGCAGCGGTTTGCCGTCGTGCTGCACGGTGATGCCCTCGTCGAAGCGGGCGGCCGAGAGCAGCAGCCCGGAGACGAACTGCGAGGAACCCGACGCGTCGATGGTGACCGCGCCGCCGCGCAGGCGGCCGGTGCCGTGCACGACGAACGGCAGCGCGTCGCCGTCGACGTCGAGGCCGAGCTTGCGCAGCGCGTCCAGGATGGTGGTCAGCGGGCGGAGCTTGGCCTGCTCGTCACCGAAGAACGCCACATCGCCGGTCGCCAGCGCGGCGGCGGGCGGCAGGAACCGCATGATGGTGCCTGCCAGGCCGCAGTCGACCGCCGTGCTGCGCAGCGGCGCCGGGGTGACCTCGAGGGTCTCGGCGTCACCGAGGATCTCGGTGCCGAGGCCCTGCAGTGCCTTGATCATCAGGTCGGTGTCACGGCTGCGCAGCGCACCGGTGAGGGTGGACGGGCCATCGGCCAGTGCGGCGAGGATGAGCGCGCGATTGGTGATGGATTTCGAACCGGGCAGGGTCACGGTCGCGTGGACGGGGACCTCGATATGGGGCGCTGGCCAGAAACTCACCCGCCCATCTTCGCGCATGTGCGGTCCGGACACACGGGTGGTGTGGAATTAGGTGTGGTCGCGTCGCCGCCGGGTGTCGGACTCCGGTGAGACGATGGCCCTATGTGCGGACGATATGCGACGACCACGAATCCGGGTCGGCTGGCGGCCGAACTCGACGCGATCGACGAGACCGACCTCGACGCGGACCAGCAGGAATCGACGGTGAGCTACAACGTGGCGCCGACCACCCAGGTGCTGACCGTGGTGGAACGGCACGAGCACGGCGAGCCCGGCGACGACCCGAAACTGCGGGTGCGGCGCATGCGCTGGGGGCTGATCCCGTCCTGGACGAAGGCGGGTGAGCCGGGGCTGCCCGCGAAGGGCAAGCCGCTGTTCAACGCCCGCGCCGACAAGGCGGTCACCGCGCCGTCGTTCCGCGACTCCGCCAAGCACAAGCGCTGCCTCGTGCCGATGGACGGCTGGTACGAATGGCTGGTCGAGTCGGCGCCGACCGGCAAGGGCAAGGCCGTCAAGCGGCCGTTCTACATGTCGCACGCGGACGGTTCGCGGCTGTACATGGCCGGGCTGTGGTCGGTGTGGCGCGATCGCGAGGTGCCCGGCGCCGAGCCGCTGCTGTCGTGCACGATCCTCACCACCGACGCCATCGGCGATCTGGCGCGCATCCACGACCGGATGCCGCTGCCGCTGCCGCGCGAGCACTGGGACGCCTGGCTCGACCCCGATCATCCCGCGCCGACGGAGCTGCTGGCCGGGGTGTCGCCGGCGGAAGTGTCCGCGATCGTCGCGCGGCCGGTGTCGACGCTGGTGAACAGTGTCCGCAACAACGGACCGGAACTGCTGGCGCCCGCCGAGGCCACCGACGGCGGAGCCGGGCAGATCAGCTTGCTGTGATCGTGCCCGGCCCCGGAGTTGTCGTCAGAATTTGCACTTCACCGAATCGGTGACGATGTTCAAGCTGCACTTGATGATTCCGGAGGTCAGGTCGATCAGCACGGTGGCGACCCCGCCGCCGAGCTTCTCCATCTTCTCGGCCTTTTCGCTCTTCTCGGGCGCGGCCTTCGGTGAGTTCTTCTTGGTGCCTTGGCCGTTGAGCGGGAAGTCGCTCGAGTCGGTCGGCGCCGACGGGGCAACCGGCGGAATGGCGGTGGCGGGCGCGGCGACGGCGAGGGCGCCGAAGGTCAGGACTAGAGCACCGGACAGGGTGGCGATCGTCGAACGAGCGGACATTTCTCGCATCACATCCTCGGGTCGAATAGGTCGTACCGGGCGCGGAATGCGTCGCAGTGAATTCGGAACGAGACCCCGATCGGATGGCTACCCGCCGGTTCAGGCGGTGATCGGCGCCGTCACGGCATTCGCCGCACGAGCCAGATCAGCCGGTGCGAGCTCGATTTCCAGGCCGCGCTTGCCCGCACTGCACAGCACCCGGTCCCAGTCCAGCGCGGACGCGTCGAGAACCGTCGGCAGCTTCTTGCGCTGGCCGAGCGGGGAGACCCCGCCCAGGACATATCCGGTGGTGCGTTCGGCCTTGGTCTTGTCGGCCATGCTCGCCTTCGGCGCGCCCAGCGCGGCGGCGGCCGCCTTCAACGACAACTTGGCCGGCACCGGCAGCACCGCGACCGCCAGCGCGCCGGTCGAGAGTTCGATCACCAGCGTCTTGAAGATCTGCGCCGCCCGCACGCCGAGTTCCGCGCCGAGCGCGTCCACGGCCTCGTCGCCGTAGGACTCCGCGCGGGGATCGTGGGCGTAGGCGTGCACACGGTGCGCGATCCCCGCACCGGTGAGGACTTTGATCGCGGGCGTCGACGCGGCTGCCATGGGCGTCACCCTAACCATCGCGGGCCCCCGGTCGGCAAACATATTTCCGGCGGTGCGGGAACACGGATCCGCGGGTGCATGTTGCACACAAGTGACAAGCCACCCGCCCGATTGCCGTGAAGGAGAGATAGTGACACTGCTGCTCGAGGAGCGTCCCATCTCGCCGCAGGGTGCGCGATTGCCTTTCGAATCCGTGGTGCCGGTAGATTCGGTAACTACGGCGATCGAAGGGATTGGTGTGACGAGCGACGATGACGTGGTGCCTGCCGAGGCATCCGGCTCAGGAGTCGACGAAGCCGAGCTGGCTGCGCGGTTCGAGCGCGATGCGCTCCCGATGCTCGACCAGCTCTACGGCGCCGCCCTGCGGATGACCAGGAACCCGGCCGATGCCGAGGACCTGGTGCAGGAGACGTATGTGAAGGCGTTCCAGGGATTCAAGTCCTTCAAGGAGGGCACCAATCTGCGTGCCTGGCTGTACCGGATCCTGACCAACACCTACATCAACTCCTACCGCAAGAAGCAGCGCCAGCCCGCGCAGTACCCGACCGACGAGATCACCGACTGGCAGCTGGCGGCCACCGCCGAGCATTCCTCGACGGGCCTGCGCTCGGCCGAGGTGGAGGCACTGGACGCCCTGCCCGACGACGAGATCAAGGCCGCGCTGCAGCAGCTGCCGGAGGAATTCCGGATGGCGGTGTACTACGCGGACGTCGAAGGTTTCCCGTACAAGGAAATCGCCGACATCATGGGCACCCCGATCGGTACCGTGATGTCCCGGCTGCATCGCGGCCGCAAGCAACTCAAGGGTTTGCTCGCCGGTGTGGCGCGCGAACGTGGATTCGACCGTGGGGAACGCCAGGAGGTTACGAAGTGAGCGACCCCGATATGGAGATGGACTGCACCGCTGTACTTGCGGATGTGTGGCTCATGCTCGACGGCGAATGTGATGAGGCTACTCGTGACCGGCTCCAAGAGCACATGGACCACTGCAGTCCGTGCATCGAGGCCTACGGCATCGAGGAGAAGCTGAAGGGCCTGCTCAGCCGCAAATGCGGTGGTGAGCACGCTCCGGAGAGTCTGCGCGACCGGCTGAAGCTGGAGATCCACCGCTCGATCTCGGTCACCAGGATCGAGACCACCGAGGGCTGAGCACCTGGGTCAGGACACAGAAAAGGGGCACCCGATCGGGTGCCCCTTTTCACGTTCCGAGCAGAGCTCAGGCGTTGGGCCGCTTGCCGTGGTTGGCTGCGTTGCCCTTACGGCTGCGCTTCTTACGTCCACGCTTACCCATAGGTAGCTCCCTTCTGTGGGTCCTCCCCGCCGCAGCGCGGAGCACGATCTGATCGAGAGCCATTGTTTCATGTGTGGTTGGCTGTAGCTTCGCCGGATACGACTATTGAACGAGGTGCCATGTCTGAAGAAGTGCGCGCGGAGATGGTCTCGACCGTGCTCGCTGTCGAGGTCGCTGTCGGTGAGCATGTGCGGGTCGACCAGACCCTGGTGCTGCTCGAGTCCATGAAGATGGAGATCCCGGTGCTCACCGAAGTCGAGGGCGATGTCACCTCGATCGACGTGGCGCCCGGCCAGGTCCTCCAGGCAGGCGACCTGATCGCCACCATCGCCTAGGGCGCACGGGGAAGCGAAGCGGTAGATCCAACGTGGCAACACTGAGCGAGCTCCTGGCCGAACACACCGACCTTCCCGGCACCGCCGTGGATCATCTGCAACGGGTGGTGGGCGATTGGCAGTTGCTCGCCGACCTCTCGTTCTCGGATCTGCTGCTGTGGGTGGGGGCGGGCCCGGTCTCCGAGGGCGCCGATGTCGTGTGTGTCGCCCAGATCCGCCCGACCACAGCGCCCACCGTCCACCTCGACGACAAGGTGGACACCACCGCGTCGCGCGCGGACTTCCCGCAGGTGTTCGACGCCCTGCTGAGCGGGCAGACGGTGCGCACCGACACCGAGGTGGAGGTCAGCGGGGTCTACCATCCGACACCCGCCCACGCCGTGCGCGAGGCGATTCCGGTGCGCTGCGGCGAGGACGTGATCGCGGTGCTCAGCCGCGACTCCGATCTGCAGCGCTCACGGGTGCGCAGCACGCTGGAGCGGGCCTACGTCGCGTGTGCCGACGATCTGTGCCAGATGATCGCCGACGGCAGTTTCCCGACACCGGAGGATCGCGCGGCGACGCACTCCAGCCCGCGCGCGGGTGACGGTTTCATCCGGCTCGACACCGAGGGCATCGTGGTCTACGCGAGCCCGAACGCGCTGTCGGCCTATCACCGGATGGGGATGCAGGCCGATCTGGTCGGCCAGGATCTCGCGGTGACGACCCGCTCGCTGATCACCGATCCGTTCGACGCGCAGGAAGTCGTCGCCGACATCCAGGCCGCGCTGGCCGGGCGCACCGGCCGCCGGATGGAGGTCGAGGCGCGCGGCGCGACCGTGCTGCTGCGCACGCTGGTGATGCGGCCCGGCGGTGAACTGGCCGGGCCCGCGGTGCTGGTGCGCGACGTCACCGAGGTGAAGCGGCGCGACCGCGCGCTGCTGAGCAAGGACGCGACGATCCGCGAGATCCACCACCGGGTGAAGAACAATCTGCAGACCGTCGCGGCGCTGCTGCGCCTGCAGGCCCGCCGCACCGAGAACCCGGAAGCCCAAGTGGCACTGACGGAATCGGTGCGCCGGGTGACCTCGATCGCCTCGGTGCACGAGATGCTGTCGATGTCGGTGGACGAAGAGGTCGACCTCGACGAGGTCGTCGACCGGCTGCTGCCGATCATGGCCGATGTGGCCACGGTGCACACCGCGCGGATCAAGGTCCGCCGGGCGGGCTCGCTCGGGGTGTTCTCCGCGGAGCGGGCGACGCCGCTGGTGATGGTGCTGACCGAGCTGGTGCAGAACGCGATCGAGCACGCCTTCGACGCGGGGCAGAACGGTACCGTGACGATTCGGTCGGAACGGTCGGCCCGCTGGCTCGACGTGATCATCAGTGACGACGGTCGTGGCCTGCCGTCCGGGTTCAGTCTGGAGGGTTCCGACCGCCTCGGCCTGCAGATCGTGCGGACCCTGGTGACCTCGGAACTGGGTGGTTCGATCGGCCTGCACCCCGGCGCCGACGTGGGCACCGACGCGGTGCTCCGGGTCCCGCTCGGCCGTCGCGCCGGACGCTGAGAACCTTCGAAACCGCAGGTAGGCAACAATAAACCCGGCACCGCGAGGTGCCGGGTTCTCACATGCGTTACCGGGCCGGGCTGAATGGCCCGGTAACGCCTCCTTCGTCGACTAGACGGAGGTACGCGTACGGGTGCGCGCGTTGCGCCGCTTCAGCGCGCGACGCTCGTCTTCGCTCATTCCACCCCACACGCCGGCATCCTGTCCGGACTTCAGGGCCCATGACAGGCAATCGGCAGTGACGGGGCAGCGGGCGCAGACCAGCTTGGCATCGGCAATCTGCGCGAGCGCAGGACCACTGTTACCCACCGGGAAGAACAGCTCGGGGTCCTCATCGCGACAGATGGCCTTGTGGCGCCAGTCCATTCCTCTGCTCCTTTGCGCGGGCGCCACAAAGGGCACCTCTGGTTAGTGGATCGTTCACTTGTGCGACTCGAATGTTTCCGCACGGTTGCTTGTGAATGCTTTCACGAACACCGTAGATGTCAATAGGTGTCCGGCGCACCGTGGGGGAGATCACGCTCTAGAGGACCCGCAAGGGGGACCTGCCCGGTCCTTTGTACTCGCGTCTCCTGGTTTTCGCAGCGCAACCGGGAGATTTTTCCGCGTGTCCGGAGCTCAGGAAGGTTTCGGAGCGACTACATCGAGGATGCCGGGCACCGATGTGAAATGCACCATCTTGCGTTTTCCGATGAAGTCGCCATCGATTTGCAGGCCGATCTCCGCGGCCGTCTCGATGTGCACCGACGGCACGTCGTCGACCCGAAAGAGCGCGTCGGCCTTGGGGTTTCCATTCTCGGCCAGCAACTGCCTGGCAAGCAGCAGTGTGCGGGTCACGCTCATCGAACGGACCGCGAACACCCCGAGTCCGGCTTCGAAGGTCGTTCCCGGATTGGTGCGAATCGGGCGGTCCTCGAGATAGGTCCACGGGCTCGAATTCGTGACAAAGGCGTAATGAACGGCCTCCACCGGATCGTGTCCTGGAACCTCGACGGTGACGCTCGGTTCTCGCCGCCGGGCGCGGAAGAACTGGCGCACCGTTGTCCGCAGATAGCGCGTCGGAGTGGCCTTGCGACCTTTGGCGCGGGCGGTGTCGATCGCCTCGCACACATCGGCGTCGAGGCCGACGCCTGCGCTGAAAGTGAACCATCGGTCATCGGCCAGCCCGAGCCCGATTCTGCGGTCGGCGTCGCGGGCGAGCAGATCGATGAGCTGGTTGGTTGCTGTGACCGGATCGGGGGAGATGCCGAGGGCGCGGGCGAAGACGTTGGCGGAGCCGCCGGGGATGATGCCGAGACGTGGTCGCCAGACCTGGTCGTCGCCGACCTGCGGCAGCGGCAGGAAGCCGTTGATCGTCTCGTTGACCGTCCCATCGCCACCGTGCACGACGATCAGGTCCATCTCCTGCGTGGATGCCCACTGGGCGAGTTCGGCCGCGTGGCCGCGATGCTGGGTGTGCGCAACGGTCAGCTGCGTTCGGCTCTCCAGGGCGTGGGCGAGCAAATCCCGGGTCGCCGGGGTGGTCGAGGTGGCATTCGGATTGACGATGAGCAGCGTCCGCACGGTGTCGAGGGTAATGGGAGACCGTGAACACACGGCGCGCGCCGGGTCGCCACGACAGGTCGTCGTAGGCTGGGGCGCGTGGCGGAGCACGACGTGACTGACGGTGGCGAACAGCGCGAGGACGAACCGGTGACGACCGGCGTTCCGGCGACGGTGCGGGTGGCGGGCGCGGTGGTGATGCTGGAGGGCCTGGCCGGTGTCGTCACCGCGATCGTGCTGGTGGTGCGGGCGCTGACCGGTCACGACCAGTCGGTGGCCAGCGGCGTCGGCACCGCGATCTGGTTCGGCGTGCTGTTCGGTGGTGTGCTCGCCGCAGGCATCGCCCTGCTGCGCGGCAAGCGCTGGGGCCGCGCGATCGCGGTCATCGCCCAGGTGCTGCTGCTGCCGGTGGCGTGGTCGCTGCTGACCGATTCGCACCAGCCGCTGTGGGGTAGCTTGCTGGCGATCGTGGTGCTCGGCGGGCTCGGTGCGCTGTTCGCGCCCGCGACGAGCCGGTTCATGGCATTGGACTACGGCGAGCTCCCCGACGCCGAGCACAAGGCGTAGTCACAAGGCGTAGTCAGGCAGTCGCCGCGCGCAGCGCCTCGCGGCACAGGTGGTCGGCTCTGCGGGTGGTCTCCGGTTGCCGGAAGCCCCGGGTGAGGGCGAGTATCTGCGCGCAGGCGGTGTCGAGGTCGATCAGATGTCCGACCGAGACGAACAGTGGCTTCACTTCGTCGCGGGTGCGCAGTGCCCGGCCGACGACCTCGCCGTCGATGGTGACGTCACCGGCGTCCCCGCGCCGCGGCCCCGGTTCCGCGAATTCACCCCACACCGATTTGGCGACACCGATGGTGGGAATTCCGGTCAGCAACCCGACATGACAGGCCAGCCCGAATCGGCGCGGATGCGCGATGCCCTGGGCGTCGCAGACGAGCAGATCCGGTGTGCGGGTGAGCATTTCCAATGCCGCGACCGTGGCGGGAAGCTCCCGGAACGCGAGCAGGCCAGGCACATAAGGAAAAGTCGAAATTCCCTGTGCCACTGTCGATTCCATGGTTTCGAGCGTGGCGATGTCGAGAATTACCGCCGCGGTAGCGACGGTGCCGTCCTCGGCATAGGCCGAATCAATTCCCGCCACCGTCGAGAATTGCGGTGGCCCAGGGTTTTCCGCGCGCACCAGCGGGCGCAGTTCGTCCTGCAGGGCGATCGCCTCGTCCGGCGTGCGCGGCCACTCGTGCGGTAATGCGATGCGCATCGGCTCAGCTCGCGGTCGCCGCCAGCGCCGTCAGTTCGGCGCCGGCGAGCCGGTAGCCGACCCACTCGTCCTGCGGTGCGGCGCCGAGGGACTCGTAGAACGCGATGGACGGTGTGTTCCAGGTGAGCACCGACCAGGACACCCTGCTGTAGCCGTGTTCGACCGCCTCGGCCGCCAGCGCGGCGACCAGTGCCCGGCCGAGGCCGGTGCCGCGGGTCTCCGGCCGCACGTACAGGTCTTCCAGGTAGATCCCGTGCACGCCGTCCCAGGTGGAGTAGTTCAGGAACCAGATCGCGCAACCGACGACGACACCGTCGTTCTCGGCGACATGGGCGAACAGCGCGGGCGCGGTGCCGAACAGGGCCGAGTCCAGCTGCTCGGCGGTGAGGGTGCACTCCTCGGGCGCCTTCTCGTATTCGGCCAGATCGTGCACGAGCCCGACCAGCGCGGGGACGTCGGCGGGCGTGGCGCGGCGGACCAGCGCGCTCATCGGGTGGCTCCCTCGATCGGTTCGGTGCGGGTGGTCAGGTTGTGGCCCCAGATGGTGCGGGCGTCGTGGTCGTAGCCGAGTTCGCTGATCGCGCCGGTCGACATCGCGAACCGGCGGCCCTCGGTCACCGCGAATTCCGCCCAGCGCGCGATCAGCACCCGGGAGAAGTGCCCGTGGCCGACCAGCACCACATCGCGCTCGGACAGCGCCGGTTCGACCCGGCTCAGTACGCGGTCGGCTCTGGCGCCGACCTGCTCGGCCGTCTCGCCGCCGGGCACCGGCGCGGTCCACACCGTCCAGCCGGGGACGGATTCGCGGATCTGCGCGGTGGTCAGGCCCTCGTAGTCGCCGTAGTCCCATTCGGTGAGGTCGTCGTCGATCTCGGCGTGCGCGAGGCCGGCCAGTTCGGCGGTCTGCCTGGCGCGCAGGCGCGGGCTGGTGAAGACGAGCGGATCGCGCAGGTCGAGCGACTTCAGCACCAGCCCGGCCGAGCGGGCCTGCGTCTCGCCGAGCGGCGTCAGCGGCAGGTCGGTGTGGCTGGTGTGCCGTCGCTGACTGGACCAGGTGGTTTCGCCGTGGCGCAGCAGGACCACTCGGGCGTCGGGTGTGGACATGGGTCCATCATGGCAGGCGGGGTCGTCGTCAGCCGAGGGCGTAGAGCTGGCCGCCGCGGCGCTCGAACACCGTCGGGCCGAGGACCGCGGTGGAGATGGTGCCGCCGTCGTAGTCGCTGCGCTGGAGCGGAATCCGGGCGACGGTCCCGCCGTTGGCGGTATCCACCGCGAGCAGGCCGTCGGCGACCGGGACGAGCAGCCTGCCCGCCATCAGCGCGGGGGTGCCCAGCGCGTCACGGACCGTCCACACCGGCTGCAATGAGCCCGCGCTCAACGCGATCAGGCTGTCGCCGGTGAAGACGTAGATCGCCGAACCGAGCCGGGTCACCGTCGTGGTGCGCTCGTTCCACGGCGCGGTCAGCTGATGCACCGCGATCTCGTTGCCGGTGCCGTCGTGCACGGCGATCCTGGCCGGTTGGCCGAGACCGGTGGCGGTGGCCGGGGTGGGCGGGTAGTAGACCGCGATCTTGGTGTCCGACACCGCGATCACGCGGACCTCGGGGGAGTCGGCGCCCGGCGCGGTGAGCACGCGCGAGCCGTGCTCCTCGGGATTGGTCGACTCCTTGGGCGCGGGGTTGAGCACGGTCAGCCGGGCGGACGGGTCGGACGGGCAGCGCTCGAGCACCGCCAGCCGGGACGAACTCGACGCGGCCGAGTACAGCGTGCACCCGGTGCGCGGCTGGGTGTTCGGGTTGACCGGGGCGTCGACGTAGCCGTATTCGAGGGTGCGCACCAAGTCGGAACGCCACATCTCCAGCCGGTCGGAGCCGAGGGCGAGCAGGTAGGTGCCGTCACCGGAGACCCGGATCTCGTCGTCCATGTAGCTGCTGCGGGCGACCCTGCGCTCCCCGGTATCGGCTTCGAGCATCGTGGTCTGGCTGCACCCGCGCTGATCGCGGTAGGTGGCGATCACGGCGCCGAACTGGGATTCCACCGCGCACAGCGGCATATCGCGGCGATACCACCACAGCTGCTTGCCGGTGACCGGATCCCGGCCGCTGACGGTGCCGTCGTCGCCGGTCACCGCGACATTGCCGGACGTGAGCGCCCGGCGGCTCGCCCCGTCGGCCGCATGCCACAGCTCGCTGAGCGTGGCGGGCAGCTGCGTCGCCGCGGTCACCGTCGGCGCGGGCGAGGACGCGGTGACCGAATCGGTCCCGGTGACATCGGCCCGCGCCCACACCACGATCGCCGCCACCACGAGGGTGACGGCGATCGCTACTGCGGCAAAGATATCGGCGCGCGTCCGCCGTTCGGGTGCGAGCACGAGAAGGAGTGTACGCAGTGCCGGGTTGTGGCCGACTAAGCGTCGACCGTCACCGGGCTGTCGGTGGCCGCGGCATCGGCGGGCTTGCGCCGACGGCGACGGCGGGCGGGCTTCGCCTCCGCGGACGTGTCGTCCGCCGCGGCCGGTGCCGGATCCGCCGGTGCCGATTCGGTGGCGGACTCGGTCGCGGTCGCCTCGCCTGCCTCGCCCGACTCGGCGGGCTTGCGGCGACGGCGCCTGCGGCGAGCCGGCTTGTCGCCCTCGGTGGTGTCCTCGGCCTGGACCGCGTCCTCGGCGCCCGCTTCGGTCGTGCCCGATTCGGTGCCCGCGGCGCTGTCGGCCTTGCCACCACGGGTGCGGCGACGGCTGCGGGTCGACTTGGGACGCTCGGCGCGCTCCTCGACCACATCGCCTTCCTCGCGCACCGGCTTCGGCTTGCGGACGACGCCGGTGATGCCCTCCGGGATGCCGAGATCGGAGTACAGGTGCGGCGAGCGCGAGTAGGTCTCGGCCGGATCGGGGATGCCGAGGCCGAGCGCCTTGTCGATGGAGGCCCAGCGGTGCAGCTCGTCCCAGTCGATCAGGGTGATCGCGACGCCGGTGCGCCCGGCGCGACCGGTGCGACCGATCCGGTGCACGTAGGTCTTCTCGTCCTCGGGGCACTGGTAGTTGATGACGTGGGTGACGTCGTCGATGTCGATACCGCGCGCGGCGACATCGGTGGCGACGAGCACGTCGATGGTGCCCTTGCGGAACTTGGTCAGCGCCTTCTCGCGGGCGATCTGGCCGAGGTCGCCGTGCACGGCGCCGACCGCGAAGCCGCGCTCGGCCAGGTCGTCGGCCACCTTCTGCGCGGTGCGCTTGGTACGGGTGAAGATCATCGTGGCGCCCCGGCTCTCGGCCTGCAGCACGCGGGCGACCAGCTCGCTCTTGTCCAGCGCGTGCGCGCGGTAGACGAACTGCGCGGTGCGATCGTGCACCGCCGAATCGCTGGGCTCCTCGGCCCTGATGTGGGTCGGGCGGCTCAGGAAGGTGCGGGCCAGGGTGATGATCGGACCGGGCATGGTCGCCGAGAACAGCATCGTCTGCCGCGCGTCGGGGACCATCGACAGGATGCGCTCGATATCGGGCAGGAAGCCCAGGTCGAGCATCTCGTCGGCCTCGTCCAGGACCAGCACGCCGATCTTGCCGAGGATCAGGTGGTTCTGGTTGGCCAGGTCGAGCAGACGGCCGGGGGTGCCGACGACCACATCGACGCCGTCGCGCAGCGCGGCGATCTGGGTGTCGTAGGGGCGGCCACCGTAGATGGCGGCGACCTTCAGCGAACCCTGGTGGTTGGTCAGGTACTTGCTCGCGTTCTCCAGGTCCTTGGTGACCTGGATGCACAGCTCTCGCGTCGGCACGATGACCAGCGCGCGCGGGGTGCCGTCGAGCGGGGTGGTTCCGGTGTCGGCGGTGGCGATGCGGTGCAGCAGCGGCACGCCGAAACCGAAGGTCTTGCCCATGCCGGTGCGGGCCTGACCGATGAGATCCTCGCCGGCCAGTGCCAGCGGCAGGGTCAGTTCCTGAATCGCGAAGGTGCGTTCGATCCCGATCTCGCCGAGCGCGCGCACGATTTCTTCGCGCACGCCCAATTCGGCGAAACTCGGCGGGATATGGGTGTTGTCCAGTTCGGCCGTCAGGAGGGTGTCGGTCAAACCGGGTTCCTGTTCGACAGTGATCTTGCTCAGGGTTCGTGCCTTCCTCGTCATTGCATCTCGCACGCACGAGGTGGGGCGGGCCGGTCGGCCCGCGACGACCACATATCCGCCTGTGATATTCACCGGGCCTGCACCGATCGCTATCGCGTCATCGGCGCGGCACATCGGTGATGCGGATTCGGTGCGCGCACATTTTCCGTGGACATCGCCGCCGTCCGCCCGCGCTGAACGCCGGTGGAGCGCAGCGCCCGCGAGAGCGGGAGAGTCGCGCCCGCAGGGTCTGCCGGGGCGAGGAAACTAGCGTTGTCCACGGTGATTGTAGCGTGATATTGTTCGCAACCCGAATTTCGGCGCGGCGCACATCGCCGCGAATACCTGTTCGGCAGCACATTCCCGTGGTCCGGCCGTGTGGCACAGCACAATTCGACGGCCCTGATTTCGCGCGTGTCTGTCGCGTGTAACAGAACTCACTTGGTACCGCCGGTACCGGGTGTGAGACATTCTTGTCGTGAGCATCACCGACACCGTCACCACCGCCGCGCGCAACGCGTGGGCGCTGAGCTTCGGCGCGGGTATCGAACCGCCGAACCCGGCCCCCTCGACCGTGCTGTGGGACGAGCCGCATCGCTTGCTGCGTCGCTACGAATCCGAATCCGTTTCCACCACAACGGATTCCGCGGTGCTGCTGGTGCCGCCGCTGGCCGCGCCCGCGACCTGCTTCGACCTGCGTCCCGACCAGAGCCTGGCGCGGCACCTGGTCTCGACCGGCCGTTCGACCTACCTCGTCGACTACGGCGACATCTCCTTCGCCGATCGCCGGATGGGCTTCGAGGACTGGGTCACCGACATCCTGCCGGAGGCGATCCTGCGCACCAGCGCCGATCGCGGCGGCGCGCCCGTCGACCTGGTCGGCTGGTCCATCGGCGGCGTGTTCTCCTTGCTCACCGCGGCAGCCAACCCGGAACTGCCGATCCGCTCGGTGACCGGCGTCGGCTCGCCGCTGGACTACAACAAGATGCTCGGCATGCCGCAGCTGCGCGCGGTCGCGAGCCTCACCGGCGGCCAGGCCACCACCGCGCTGGTGCGGGCCGCGGGCGGCATCCCCGCGCCGCTGGTCAAGATCGGCTACCGGCTCGCCGCCTTCGAGCGGGAACTGGCGCGGCCGATGTTCCTCGCGAGCAATATCGCGCGCACCGAGACGCTGGCCAAGATGGAATCCATCGACCGGTTCCAGTCCGCGATGCCCGGTTACCCCGGCCGCTTCTACGGCCAGATCTGGGGCCGGTTCATTCTGGCCAACGACATCGGCCAGGGCAGGCTCCAGCTGCGTGACCGCACCGTCGAACTCGCCGACGTGCGGGTGCCGGTGCTGCTGGTCGGCGGCACCGCCGACGTGATCACGCCGAAGGCCGCCGTCGAGGCGGGCCTGCGCACCCTCACCGGCTCCCCGTCGGTCACCTACGAGATCGCCCCCGGCAGCCATCTCGGCATCCTCGCCGGGCCGGACGCGCGCGACACGACATGGACCTACCTCGACAAGTTCCTGGCGGAGCGCGACTGATCATCGATCGGGACTAAGGTTGATACCCATGGGAGCACAGACCTCTGCCGCGCCGGATGTTGTCTCGACCGAACCGCTCGCCGCGGATCACCCGGGGGTGACCGAGCTGTTCGCCGTCGTCGCCTACGGTGAGATCTCCGCGTTCTATCGACTTGCCGAAGAGGCCAAGCTGGCGCCGTCGCTGCGCGGCCGGGTGGCGGTCGCCAAGATGGCCGCCGCCGAGCTGGCGCACTTCGAGACCCTCGAGGCCGCCCTGTCCGCGCGGGGCGCCGATCCCGAGATGTCGATGGCGCAATACCAGAGCGCGCTGGACTCCTACCATGCCTCCACCGACCCCTCGACCTGGCTCGAGTCGATGGTGAAGTTCTATGTCGGCGACGGTCTGGCCGCCGACTTCTACTCCGAGATCGTCGGCGTGCTCCCCGCCGAGGTCGCCGATGTCGTGCGCGATGTGCTCGCCGAGACGGACCATTCGCAGTTCGTGGTCGACGAGGTCCGCAGCGCGGTGGCGGCCAGCCGCTCCGAGCGCGACCGGCTCACCCTGTGGGGCCGCAGGCTCCTCGGCGAGGCGATCACCCAGGCGCAGTACGTGATGGCCCAGCGCGACGAGCTGGCCGAACTGGTCCTCGCCGCGACCGGCGACCTCAACGGCATCGCGACCCTGTTCGACCGCATGCAGGAGCGTCACGCCGCCCGCATGGCCGAACTCGGCTTGTAAATTACCCGCCGATCACGCGGCCCGGCACCAGGCGCAGTTCCGGTGCGCGGGCGGCAGCCTGGCGCGGTAGCCAGATCACGACCTGCTGATCGCGATCGGCGGACAGGGTCTGCACGGTGAACGTGAGCGTGCCCCGGCTCGGGTGTTCGAAGCCGAGGAGGCTGGGGATGTCCTCGGCCAGGCGGTGTGGTTGCCAGCGGCGGGCGAATTCCGGTTCGGTGCACAGGAACGCGATGATCGACGCGATGCGTTCGTCGTCGGGTCTGCGCAGCCGGGTCCTGGCGAGCTGGTCGGCGAGGTGATCGGCGAACTGGGCCCAGTCGGTGACCGTGGTGCGGGCCAGTGGATGACGGAAGGTCCAGACGGCCAGGTTGACCTGATCCGGGTCGTCGAGCAGGCCGAGCGGGCCGACCAGGTCTTCCCACGCGGAGTTCCAGGCCAGCACATTGGCGCGCGGGCCGAGCGCGAACGCCGGCGTCGGCGCGAGCGCGTCGATGACGCCGCGCAACGCGGCGGGCACCTGATCCAGGACCGGATCGAAAGCGGTACTCGGGCACCGGGATTCGCTGCCGGTGGTCAACGCCATCCAGCCGAAGTGGGCGCGTTCGGTCTCGTTGAACCGCAGCGCGGTGGCGAGCGCGTCGACCACCGCCATCGACGGATTGGTGTCGCGGCCCTGTTCGAGCCTGGCCAGATAGTCGGCGCTGACGCCGGCGAGCACCGCCACCTCCTCGCGGCGCAGGCCGGGAGTGCGGCGCCTGCCGCCGCCGGGCAGACCGACGTCCTCGGGGCGCAGCTCGGCGCGGCGGGCGACGAGAAGCTCCGCGAATGCCGGACGGGCACCCGGTCGATCTGCCATGTCTTCGCCTGCCATGTCTCGATAGTGCCCGGTCCTGGTTCCCGCAGCCACGCCCTGCCGGGTCCAGGATAACCGCGGTCTGGCTAGCGGACCGCGGTCCGATCAGGGTGGAGTCATGACTTCCTCGACACAGACCCAGCAGCTCAAGACCGGATCCTGGGCGCTCGACGCCAGCCACTCCACGGTCGCCTTCACCGTGCGCCACCTGGGCATCGCCAAGGTCCGCGGCGGTTTCACCCGCTTCGAGACCGAGTTCGTCGTCGACGAGACCGGCGCCGCGACCATCGGCGCCACCATCGACCTCGACTCCTTCGACACCGGCAACGCCGACCGTGACGCCCACGTCCGCAATGCCGACTTCCTCGACGTCGCCAACCGCCCGACCCTGAGCTTCCGTGCCACCGGGCCGGTCCGGGTCGCCGAGTCGTTCACCGTCACCGGCGAGGCCACCCTCGGTACCGTCACCAAGCCGGTGACGCTCGACGTCGAATGGGGTGGGGTCGCCGACTACATGGACGGCACCCGCCACGCCGGTTTCTCCGCGACCGGCACCATCAAGCGCACCGACTTCGGCGTCGGTGTCCCCATGCCGGGCATGCTGTCGGATGCCGTCAAGATCGAACTCGACATCGAGCTGGTCGAGCCGGCAGACCGCCTCTCCGCGACTTCGGCCGACCAGTAAGCGGCTGGTTGGCTCACGATCGGGCTTGCGGGTAGTCATCGGTCGCGTTCTGGGCGTCCCCGGTGAAGTTACCCATGTTCGTGCGAGACCAGTCCGTCCGGTACTCGCCGTCGTGTCGTTCGCTCACAGCGCAGCTGGGCACAGCGACGGCGGCCTTCTCGCTCGACTAGCCTGATAGGCGACAACACAGGACTCTTACGTTCGGAGGTTGGCCGTGGAGGTCAAGATCGGTATTTCGGATAGCCCGCGTGAGCTCGTGATCAACAGCGCGCAGAGCCCTGAGGAGATCGAGGCGCTGGTGACCGAGGCGCTGGGCGGCGCGAGTGGCGTCGTCTCGCTGACCGATGAGAAGGGCCGCAAGTTCCTGATCCAGGCGGCCAAGGTGGCCTACGTGGAGATCGGCTCGACCGCTACCGGCCGCGTCGGCTTCGCCACGGTCTGAGTCCTGACACGTAGAACGCCCCGCCATCGGATGGCGGGGCGTTTGCGTTTCGCAGCGTGACAACAGATTTCGATCGAACATGGGTAACTCACCGGGCACGCCCAAAACTCGGCCGAGACGGCACCGCGAGCCCGATCAGGAACCCACTGTCCCCTCAATGATCGGCCGAAGTCCCGGAGAGGCGGACTAGCCGATCGGGTGCAGCGGGACGTGCTTGAGGCCGCCCCAGGCGAGGGCGACGGTGGTGTCGACCGCTTCGTCCTTGGGGATCGGGCGGTCGGCCTCGAGCCAGTAGCGGGCGGTGAACTGGCTCGCGCCGACCAGGCCGACGGCCAGGATGCGGGCGCGGTAGGGATCGAGGCCGGAGTCGTGGGCGACCAGGTCGAAGACCGCGTCGACGCAGGCCTCGGTGGCCTGCTCGACCCGGCGCTGCACCTGCGGCTCGCTGGTCAGGTCGGATTCGAAGACGAGGCGGAAGCCCTGCATCTCGTTGTCGACGAAATCGAAGTAGGCGTTGACGGCGGCGCGCACACGCTGCTTGTTGTCGGTGGTGGAGCGCAGCGCCTGGCGCACGCTCGACACCAGGATGTCGACATAGTTCTGCAGCACCGCCAGGTACAGCTCCAGCTTGCTCGCGAAGTGCTGGTAGAGCACCGGCTTGCTGACGCCTGCCACCTGGGAGATCTCGTCCATGCCCGCGGCGTGGTAGCCGCGCTGCACGAACACTTCGCTGGCCGCGAGGAGCAGCTGCTGGCGCCGCTCGTCACGGGGCAGCCGGGTGCCGCGCTTGGCCGGGACCGTTTCCGGCACCGATCGGCGCGAGGTCATGCGGTCCACGAGGTCTGTCATCTCGGCTCTCTTTGTCGATTACCCCGGCCCAGGGGTGTTCGGTCCGGTATCCCACGAACGATACCCGCACGGTGTTCCCATGAAGTTTCGCCCTGGAAATGTAGTACCAGGCCTCAGGGTTCGCCGGGCCGTAACCGTGCGATCTGCTGCGGCCGCCGCGAGGGCGGGGTTGCGCACTGTGAGAATCTGGTGGGGTGACCGACCGACCGGAACGACCATCCGGCGGCGGGCGCGATGTCGCTCGCCCCACGCAACCCACCGAGTCCGGTTCTGTGACGTCGGCGCCAGAAGGGCGAGAACTGCAGGTCTACGACCCGCTCGGGCTGTATCAGCCCGCCGACCGATCCCGGCAGCCGTTGCGCGCCCACTGGAACCCCACCGACACCGACAACGGCAGGCCGCGCAGCCCGCAGCGCGACGCGAAGAAGCAGAGCGCGATCGGCCGGTTCGTGCGCCGCTACGGCTGGCGGGCCTACGCGCTGCCGGTGTTGCTGGCCGTCACCGTGCTGGTGGTCGTCGACGCCCTGCGCGCGAACCCGATGCCCTCCGTGAACGATCCCGGTTTCGGCGCGCTCAGCCCCAAGGTGGCCCAGTCCGGCATCATCGGCGCACCACCCGGCGACGGGAAGTTCCCGCCCGACCTGCCGCTCGGCGCACTGCCGGAGGGCGGCGACTACGTCGACCGCGCGGCGGGCACCTGGCATGTGGTGCCGGGCACCAGCGCCCAGGTCGGCACCGGCACCGAACGCGTCTTCCGCTACACCGTCGAGGTGGAGGACGGCATCGACACCGCGCCGTTCGGCGGTGACGTCGCCGTGGCCAAGATGGTCGAGACGACCCTGGCCAACCCGAAGAGCTGGACCCACGACCCCCGCTTCGGCTTCCAGCGCATCGACACCGGCGAACCCGATTTCCGCCTCTCGCTCACGTCGCGTGAGAGCACCCGCGCCGCCTGCGGATTCGAGATCCCGATCGACTCGTCCTGCTACAACGCCGACATCGACCGCGTCGTGCTCTCCGAGGTGCGCTGGGTGCGTGGCGCGCTCGCCTTCGACGGCGACATCGGCTCCTACCGGCAGTACCAGATCAACCACGAGGTCGGTCACGCCATCGGCTACCACGGGCATCAGCCGTGCGAGACCGACGGCGGGCTCGCGCCGATCATGATGCAGCAGACCTTCGGCACCAAGAACAACGACATCGCGTTGCTCGATCCGGACGGCGTGGTGCCCGCCGACGGCAAGACCTGCCGCTTCAACCCCTGGCCGTACCCGCGCGGATAGTGCGGTGGCCCATGCGGGACCATGGGTGGGAAGAACAGCGCGGCTTCCCACGTTGCATGTACCAGGAATGCCGCCGATAAACACAGGAGCTCTGACGTGTCATTCAACGGGTCCCTGCCGCCGCTCGTCGAGCCGGCCGCGGAACTGACCAAGGACGAGGTCGCTCGCTACAGCAGGCACCTGATCATCCCCGATCTGGGCGTCGACGGTCAGAAGCGGTTGAAGAACGCCAAGGTGCTCGTGATCGGCGCGGGCGGGCTGGGTTCGCCCGCCCTGCTGTATCTGGCCGCGGCCGGTGTCGGCACGCTCGGCATCGTCGAGTTCGACGAGGTCGACATGTCGAACCTGCAGCGCCAGGTCATCCACGGCGAGTCCGACATCGGCCGCCCCAAGGCCGACAGCGCCCGCGATTCCGTCCTGGAGATCAATTCCGGGATCGACGTGCGGCTGCACAAGATCCGGCTGGAGCCGGACAACGCCGTCGAACTGTTCCGTGAGTACGACCTGATCGTCGACGGCACCGACAATTTCGCAACCCGCTACCTCGTCAACGACGCCGCCGTCCTCGCGGGCAAGCCCTACGTGTGGGGCTCGATCTACCGCTTCGAGGGCCAGGTCTCGGTGTTCTGGGAGGACGCCCCCGACGGCCGCGGCATCAACTACCGCGACCTGTACCCGGAGGCCCCGCCGCCGGGCATGGTCCCGTCCTGCGCCGAGGGTGGCGTGCTCGGCGTGCTGTGCGCGTCGATCGGTTCGGTGATGGTGACCGAGGCGATCAAGCTGATCACCGGCATCGGTGAGACGCTGCTCGGCCGTCTGATGGTCTACGACGCACTGGACATGAACTACCGCACCATCAAGCTGCGCCGCGATCCCGAGCGTCAGCCGATCACCGAACTGATCGACTACGAGGCGTTCTGCGGTGTGGTGTCGGAGGAGGGCATGGCCGCCGCGGCCGGGTCGACGATCACCGCCGCCGAGCTGAAGGATCTGCTCGACGCGGACAAGGTCGAACTGATCGACGTCCGTGAGCCGGTCGAGTGGGACATCGTCCACATCAAGGGCGCGACGCTGATCCCCAAGGACCGCATCCTCTCCGGCGAGGCGCTGGCCGAACTGCCGCAGAACAAGCCGATCGTGCTGCACTGCAAGACAGGTATCCGCTCGGCCGAGGCGCTGGCCGCGCTCAAGCGCGCCGGTTTCGCCGACGCCACGCACCTGCAGGGCGGCGTCGTCGCCTGGGCCAAGCAGGTCGATCCGTCGCTGCCGGTCTACTGATCGGGTAGCTGCACTGTTGCCGACCTCGCCCAAGGTTGCGGCGAGGTCGCAAAGTGGAGTGTGCCAGCGTGCCTTCGGGGTTGCGGCGCCGCGGCGGGGTTACGGTACGGCCGTGACCTCAGTCGAACCTCCCGAGCATGTGCGCGCCACATTCGGACTTCGCGAAGTGACACCGGTCTGCCTCGGCGACTGGGACGGTGGCTGGCGAATGGGTGACGTGGTGCTGAGTCCGGTGGCCGATCACGCGCGGGCCGCGTGGTCGGCGAAGATACGCGAGACGCTCGCGGTCGACGGCCTGCGGGTGGCGCGCCCGGTGCGGGCCACCGACGGCCGGTATGTGGTCTCGGGCTGGCGCGCCGACACCTACGTCGACGGCGCGCCGGAAGCGCGCTACGACGAGGTGGTGTCGGTGTCGCTGCGGTTGCACAAGGCGACGGCACAATTGGACCGCCCCCGTTTCCTGGTCCAGCCCCCGGTCGCGCCCTGGGTCGACGTCGACGTGTTCGTCGCCGCCGACCGCGCCGCCTGGGAAGCGGTACCACTGCGCAGCCTGCGCATGCGCAGCCTGCGCACCGGCGGCGTCCCGATCTCCACGACCCCCGACGCCCAGCGCAGCCTGGAACTGATCGGCCAGCTCTCGACCCTGCGCAAGCCGGTCCGCAGCCCCGACCAGCTCGTCCACGGCGACCTCTTCGGCACCGTCCTGTTCGCAGGCGCGCACACCCCCGGCCTCACCGACATCACCCCCTACTGGCGCCCCGCCATCTGGGCCGCCGGCGTTGTCGTCATCGACGCGCTGGCCTGGGGCGGCGGCGACGACGGACTCCTGGACCGCTGGTCCAGTCTGCCGGAATGGCCGCAGATGTTGTTGCGCGCGTTGATATTCCGCCTGGCCGTGCACGCACTGCACCCGCGTTCCACCCCGGAAGCCTTTCCCGGCCTGGCCCGCACGGCGGACATGGTCCGGTTGGCGTTGTAAGGGTGAATTGCGCCGATCGCGAGGTGCGCCGGTGGCAGGTAAACGCTGAGTACACTTCCCCTGGTTTCGATGTCGGGGATCAGGTGGGGGCGACTAGGCTTGACCTCAGGGTTCTTGTGCGCGAACGCAAGGGAGCAGATGACCACCATCGCGGAAACTGTGCGGTACCGGGCCCCGACGCGGGCCGATCTGCCCGATATCCAGGTGATTGACGGCGCGGCTTTTCGTGACCGGTATCCCTTCTTCGTTCTCCGGCAGTTGTTGGAGGCGGACAGTTCCCGCTGTGTGGTCGCTGTCGAACCCGGCGACGACGAGGACAAACTGGTCGGGTACGCGCTGACCATCATGGGCGACGGCGGGCGGGCATGGCTGATAAGCCTGGCGGTCTCGCCCGATCGGCGCGGCTGCGGCTACGGGCGAGGGCTGCTGCGGCGCAGCGTGGGGGTGTGTCAGCAAAAGGGAGACGTGGACGAGGTCTGGTTGACCGTAGACCCGAAGAATGCCTCCGCCTACACGCTGTTCAAGGATTTCGGTTTCGTCCTGCGCGAGCACGACGAACGGTACTTCGGCGACAACGAGCCGCGCGACGTGCTGGTCTACAAACTGCACCGCGTGCTCGATGAGGAACCGGTCGGCATCGACGAAAAGGGTTACCCTGGAACATGATCGGGTCGGCATGACACAGGGGTAATCGGATGTCCAGGGGTGGGGCGCCTTCTTCGCAGCACGATGCGGTCACCAAGGATATCGGCGACCGCGCACTGCGCTACACCAAGAGACTCGATTCCCCCGGAGTCGCGGAAACCGACATCGTGAATGACCTGGATACCCACATCGAGGCCCTGCTCGATCGTCCGGAACTGTTCACCCGAGGACGGCAGAACAACAAGCTGCGATTCGACACTCTGTACGGGCAGGTGCCGAGCGCGGTGCCGGACGAAGAGGACGCGGCGGTGCCGCGCGAGGAGGGCTGGCGCGCGCCGTTGCTCGCTGGACTGATCGCCGCCGAAGTCGAATTCCGTGGACCACTGCGACTGAGCCCGACCCAGAACGCACTGCTCGCCGACCGATACGAGACGACAGCCATCGCGCTGTCCCGCTGTGGGCTGCCCGCGCACGCGGTGCGCGCCTGGAGCGGCGCCGTCGAACTGCACCGCCGCGCCCAGAACACCGAGGACGAGGATCGGTGCGGGCTGGCGTTGTCCCGGGCTCGCCGCCGCACGATGGCGCCGGGCTGGCAGCGTGGGGTCGGTGTGGTCTCGGATCTGCTGTGTGGCTACGGGTATCGGCCGTTTCGGCTGCTCGGCTGGGTTGTCCTGCAGATCGTGGTGTGTACCGCACTCGCCCTGTTATGGGCCGGGAACAAGTCGTGGTCCGAGGTCGTCTACCTGAGCACCCTGACCTTTCTCAATCCGCTCGATCCGGGGAACATCACGGGTATGGCACCGCAGGCGCGGGTTCTGTTCGCGGTCGAGGCATGGATGGGCGCGGTCTCGATGTCGGTGTTCTTCGCGCTGCTGGTCCGTCGCTGGTTCCGGTTGTAGTCACCAGTCACCGGTCGGGCGTCCGCCGCGTGCGGCGTAGTACGTCGCCACCTGAATCCGGCGCTGTACCTGTTCGACGCGGGCGGTCCACTGTTTCGAGAAGCCGGCAGCGGACTGCAGGTCTCGCCACGGCGCGCGCATCCCGGCGGGGACCTGGGCTCCTGGCATCCACAGGTGGGCCAGATGCTCCAACACCGGTGCGAGCACCGCCATCTGCCGCTCGTCGCCGAAGCCCTCGGCCGCGCGCACCTTCGTGTCGATGACCGTCAACAGCCAATCGTGCACAGCGACGTCCTGGCAGAACCGCACGGCGTCCGGAATATCGTCCGTCTCCCGCACCGTCACCCGCAGCGCCCGGTACAGCTCGTCTTCGAGGCGAAGCGACGCCGCCGGCCCGGCGCCGCGACCGATGATGGCGGTCCACCGCAGCCGCGTGGTCGGCGCCCGCAGCGGCGGGCGCTGATCCAGCACCGGCGAGGACCGCAGGTCGTCGAGATGTCTGGCGCAGATCGAGGCGAGATCCAAGGTGTTCGGGCCTGGCGGCGCGAAATAGCCCGCGACCAGCGCTGTGTCAGCTCCCTCGCGATCGGGCAGCTCACCGATCGCCTCGGTCACCCCGATCCGGCTGATGTAGTGCGACCACGGCCTGCGCCTCTTCTGCTGAGCCCGCACCACGGTGGTGTGCGACGACAACTGCGCCAACCGGCCGCCCACCAGCACCGCCGTCGAGGCGATGGTCCCCACCACGCGCGCGGTCGCCGTCGTACCCCAGCCGAGATGGCAGTCGACGCCGGTCGCGTGCCGCGGTGAAAAGGCAAGCGGCCCAGGACGTTCACGGCGCAGGACGGTCGCACCGGCTACCGTCGCGAGCAGCTCATCGGTTCCCTGGCCGTCCAGCGTCACCGAATGCGGCAGCAGGC
Organism: Nocardia sp. NPDC055029; assembly: GCF_053608525.1. Taxonomy (NCBI): domain Bacteria; kingdom Bacillati; phylum Actinomycetota; class Actinomycetes; order Mycobacteriales; family Nocardiaceae; genus Nocardia; species Nocardia sp. NPDC055029. The sequence goes on along the minus strand of NZ_JBSGVQ010000050.1, from coordinate 17,660 downwards.
AGGTGCGGATCTCACCGAGTACGACGATGGGCGCCTGCGGTTGTCGGCTCGACACGCTCAGGTTCCATCCAGGAGCAGATGTCCCACTCGCTCAACGACTTTGGCCGAGACCGGGACCTGCTCGGCGATGCTTTGAAGCGCGATCTGGGCGGTGACATCGTCATCCGGTGCGAGATGCTCGAGGATGACCCGCACCGCCGATTCGATCAGCAGATAGCGCTTGGGCAGCATCGATAGTGTCCGATACGCGGTGAAGGGCGCCGCGTCCGGATTGAGCCGGATCACCGGCGGTAGGTCCGCCCAGTGGTCGGGCCACTCCCGGTCGGCGGGCCAAGGCTGCGGATCCACCACGGGCGCACCGTGATAGCGCAGCATGCCGAGGCGCAACAGTTGCCACACACCGGCCAGGAACGGGCAGGACCAGCGTCGGGTCGCATCGCGGTCGTGCCATAACTCCACGTCGAGGAAGATCGAATGCTCGCCGCGTCCGTACTCCTGTGGCGGCCGATATGGCTGCGGATGCATGGCGGAGCGCGACGAGCCGTTCTGCTCCCGGCGTCCGTTGCACAACCACCCGGATTCGGTGGTCGGTGGCCGGCGGCCGTTGGCGACTTCCTCGTCCTCGGGCTGAGCGATCAGCCGGGCGGCGACCATCTCCGCGACCGGGATCGGTTCACCGACGGCCACCCCGCCCGCGAACACGGGAGCTTGGTGGCAGCTGGATTCGCGGGCCAGATAGTCGATGGTCAGTCCCGCGTCCGCGGCCGCCTGCAACAGCCGGTCGAGCACTTTCGCCGGTTCGAAGCGGGGTTGGAAGTAGTCGTCGGTGAGATAGCAGGTGCTCACCCGGGTATCAGGTCCGAACTCGATGCGCGCCGACTCGATGAACGCGGCGACCAGCGGCACCGCTCGCCGGAATTGCGCGCGGACCAGATCGGTGTCGTAGACGATTTCCTCGTGGCGGAAGTGGCCCACCTCGATCGACAGGTGGGCCATGGGTAGCGGTGCGAGGGCGGATTCCTCCGACGCCTCCCGATAGGTCGGCACGTTCATTCAGTCGACATCCCATGTTGCGGAATCGGTCAGTCGCCGCGCGAGATCGGTGTATGCCTCGACGGTCGCTGGATTGGCTAGCCGGGCGTTGACGTCGGCGTCGAGGATGAGCTGTTCGCGCCACTGCAGCATCGGCTCGATCGGCGTCTGGCCCAGCACCATGGCCGCGCCGATGCCATTGGCGATGGCGAGTTCCCGCAATGCGTTGGCCTGCTCTTTCAGCCAGGCTGCCTGGGGCGGGTGGTCCGCGGTTCGGGTCCAGTCCGATGCGGCGACCGCCGTGCGCACACAGCGCGTCGATGCCAGCAGCTCGTCGGGGTTGTGATCCCACTGCGCGGCGGCATTGAGCAACCCGTGCGGTCCGTGGATCAGTCCGCCTGCCGCCAGCACGTGCTGGCGCGTCCAGCGGTGGAAGACCAGCCAGCGATGCGCGCGGTGCCGCAGCATCCGCGAGGCGGTGGCTCGCAACGCGATCTCGAGCGCGACCGAGCGTCCAGCGCTGAGATCGACTATCACCACGTCGAAGACGGTCAGCAGATCGGCGAGCAAGATGGTGCCGCGCTCTATCATGGCGTCGTCGCAACTGAATTCGCCGCCGCCCGCGTCACCGGGCAGCAGCACCAGCTGTCTTGCTCCTGGTGCGTCGCGGCGCAGCTGCGGGCGGTCGGTTTCGCGGCCGATGGTCAGTCGCTGTGGCTCACCGATGTCGCCGAGTAGATACGAATGCAGCCCGTGGCCTTCGGCGATGCCACGTTCGGCGTGACCGATCTCGAACAGCGCGCCCGCCGTCGGAGACCCGAAATCGAAGTCGACATACGCGACATCCATGCCCCGCAGATACAGCCGGTAGGCGATGTTGCAGCTGGTGACCGAGCGCCCCGTCCCTCCTTTGTCGGAGGTCACGAAGACCAGCATCGAGTCGGCGTTGTCCGAACTCATCGGGTGGCGTCCTCCCGGGCGTAGGCGAGCGCGTCGAGGCGCAGCAGTGCGTCGGCGGCCAGTGCCTCGGCGGTGTGCGGCCGTTTGGCCCGGATCGCACCGGCCCGGTCCAGCGCCTGCTGGATCGCCTCGAGCTCCTTGAAGCGCGATGAGTACATGGCGTCGCTGACCTGGAGAAACTCCTGATTGAGCAGGTGCTCGGCCTCGCTGATCCTGCCGATCGCGGCGTCTACCATCCTCGTGGTCGCCAGCGGGGGACGAATGTAGGTGTTGTACGCGACAACCAGGCACTCCATCATGCGTTCGGTCAGGAACCACGAGGGCGCCGCCCCGCTGTCGTCGTCGGCCGGCGCGAGGTTGTCCCACAGGCCCGCGGCGGGGCCACCGGAGATAGCCCGGTTATTCATATGCTCCATGGCCGAGGCTGCCAGGTCGAGCAGTTGCTCGCGGGTATCCACGTCGAGCGCCAGCCGCGCGGCCTGCAGACTGCGTTTGAGGAGCAGTGTCGCGAAGTCACCGACGTGGTAGCCCAGGAGCGGACCAGATTCGACGGCCTGGGATCCCTTGAGTGTCAAGGTGACTCCGGGATAGTGCAGCAGAGCGGCGGGATCGTCGGGAATCTCCCGGTTGGTGATCCGCGCCCGCTGCGCCAGCTGCCGCAGCACCGCGACGGTTCGCGCCAGATCGGTGGTGGATTCTCGTTCCAGCAGGTCCTGGATGAGGAATGCGGTCACGGCCAGGCTGTAGTAGTCCGACTGCTTTCCGTCGGAGGTGCGCCAGGGCAGGTCCTCCAGCGGCCAGCGCCCGGTTCCGAAGCGCGAGATCGTCGACCAGTAGCGCTGGGTCAGTTCCGCACGGCGCTTGAGCGATTCCGCGAGCTGCAGCTGATGTGGCTCGAGCAACGCCGGTTCCTGGGTGCGCTGGGAGTAGAGGTCTTTGATGCCGTCGAGGGCGACGAGGGTGAAATAGAGGTACGGCTCGGTGACCGCGTAACCCGGCTGGGTCGCCACACGGTGGGTGACCCCGGGGAGGTCGCCCGCGTTCGCGTCGACGCCCCACGACCAGCCGCATTCGAAGGCAAGGTTGTCATCGCGCAGGTCGATATCGGCGGCGTGGCCGCTGCGCACGTCATTCTCGGCTTGCACGCGGATCTGCTCGAGGGCGGCGGAGAACTCGGCGATGACATCCTTGACCGGCGCGCCGGTCTGGTTGACCAGTTTCAGGATCTCCTGCCCGGCGGGGGCGGAGAACGCCGGCGTGTGGATCACGAAACTGCGGATCAAACCGGCCATCGCGGCGGTCAGCCGGATGCTCACCCGTGGTGTCAGCGCGGCGATGCGATCGTCGAGCCGCCGAGCGTCGCGGCGTACCTCGTGCACCAGGTACCGCTGGAGACCGCGCAGGAAGCGCAACGACGCGATACACAGACTCAGCGACATCGAGTACGAGTCGACCACTTCGAGCTGACGCTGCGCGGCCGACGGTTCGCCGAAGCCCACATCACGAAAGTAGCTGCCACCCGCGAAAAGCGGCTCCCCGTCGGCGTCGGTATAGGTGTCGAAGAACTCCTCGATCTTGGTCACCAGGGTGGCGCCGACCTGGATGTCGCCGCCGAGCACCGCCACGGTGGCGGCGACGTCGTCGGCCGTCGCGATGCTGTCGGGGTCGAGGGCGAAGCTTGTCAATTCGGTCGACGGATACAGCAGACACATCAACTGCTCGGCGTCGCTGATCGAATTGCGTCCGTCACGTCCGCCCCAGACCCACCTGTCCTCGCGGAACGAGGTCCGCAGGTGCGCGCGCCACAGATCCAGAAGTTGTTGCCGTGGACGAATTCTCATCGATGACCCCTCCGTACGCCCCCTACAGTGTGGACGCTCGTCCACGTCGCTGTCATCGGTTGCGGCGGAATACGTTTCGGGGTTCAGGGACGTTGTGGCCGAGATGTGTTGCCACACAGCCGAGAGCCACGTTCGGAGAGGGGAATCCGAACGTGGCTCTCGGGTTTCGGTGGTTGGCTCAGACGCTGGCGTAGGCCAGCGAGGGTGCCCGGTCGGCGGCGAAGCTGGTGCGCAGGTAGCACCACCAGGTGACCGCGGCCATCACCAGGAACACGACGGCGTAGGCCCAGAAGGCGGGGGCCATGGTCTTCAGGTGGACGTTGGACAGGCGCAGCGCCTGCTGGACGACGAAGCCGCCCGCCGCACCGACGGCGCCGATGACGCCGATGGCGGCGCCTGCCTGGCGCTTGGCCGAGATGGCGGCCTCGGCGATGTCGATGCCGTGCTCGGAGGCGTACTTCTTGGCGGTGGCGTTGAAGATCGACGGGATCATCCGGTAGGTGGAGCCGTTGCCGATGCCTGCCAGGACGAACAGTGCCAGGAAGGCGGCCAGGTAGAGCGGGAAGCTCTTCAGGTCCACCGCGAGGACGATGAACGCGACCGAGATCGACATGCCGCCGAAGACGTAGACGGTGATCTTGGCGCCGCCGCCGATCTTGTCGGAGACCCAGCCGCCGAACGGACGGCTGAACGAACCGACCAGCGCGCCGAGGAAGGCGAGGTTACCGAGGGTGGTGATCCAGCCGATCTTGGCCAGGTCGGGGAAGGTGGCCTTGATCAGCGTCGGGAAGGCGAAGGAGAAGCCGATGAACGAACCGAAGGTGCCGATGTAGAGGAAGGCCATGATCCAGGTGTGCCGGTTGGTCAGGGCCAGCTTGTAGGACTTGCCGTCGGACTTCGCCTCGGCGATGGAATCCATGAAGTACAGCGCGCCGACGGTGGCGACGACGATGAACGGCAGCCAGAACAGCACGGCGAGGGTGATACCGAAGCGGTAGCCGCCCGCGTCCTTGGCCATCAGGTGGGTGCCGAAGGTGATCAGCAGCGGCACGATCAGCTGGGTCTGCGCGACACCGAGGTTGCCGCCCGCGGCGTTGAGGCCCAGTGCGGCGCCCTTCTTGCCCTCCGGGAAGAAGAACGAGATGTTGGCCATCGACGACGAGAAGTTACCGCCACCGACACCGGCCAGCGAGGCCAGCACGAGGAACACCCACATGGGCGTGCTCGGCTGGTTGACGAAGTACAGGATGCCGAGGGTCGGGATGAACAGCATCGCCGCGCTGAACGCGGTGAAGGCGCGACCACCGAATTTCGGGACGGCGAAGGTGTAGGGGATGCGCAGGGCGGCGCCGACCAGGGTCGGGATGGAGGTCAGCAGCAGGGCGTTGCTGACAGCGGTCGGGTTGCCCTTGCCCAGGCCGGCCAGAAAGTCGAAGCCGGCCAAACCCATGGTGGTGACGATGGAGCCCCAGATCACCCAGATGCTGAAGCCGAGGTTCTCGGCGAAGACCGAGAACCAGAGGTTCTTGCGGGCCGTCTGCTTGCCGCCGGCTTCCCAGAACTCCGGATTGTCGGGGTTCCACTGGGTCAGCCAGCGACCCTTCTTCTGATATTCGAAGGACGGGGCTTCCGTCTCCTGGCCGGTGGCGGCGATTGCGGTCATCGGCTTCCTCTCGATCGGGCTCGATAGAGGCGCATCGTCTTTCGTGGTGTTCGATGCGCCTCTTGCGGGGTCGAGATAAAGGTAGAAGCCGGTTGTTGCGTGGCAATGGCCTCAGGTGAAGTTCCAGCCAACTCGGCCTCACCGCCGAAAACGGCCGCTGGTGACTGCCTGGTTACATCAGCGGTCCGGGTACTGCGCGATGAGTGAATCGAGGAAGCAGCGGGTCGCCTGCATGGCCTTGTCGGCGTCGCCGTCGATGACGGCCTGCACGAGCTCGGCGTGCTCGGTGTCGTAGGCGTCGTCGGAGCGGGCGGTGCGCGCGTGGATCACGTGCTCGATGATCGGCAGCAGCGAATCGTAGAACTCCAGATACACCGCGTTGTGGCTGGCGACGACGATCGCCCGGTGCAGTTCCACGTCGGCGGCGATGGCGACCGGGTCGGGCTCGGACCAGTTGCGGTTGCTGCGTTCGGCGAGCAGACGGCGCAGATTGGCGATGTCGGTGTCGTCGCGGCGGCGGGCGGCCAGGCCCGCGGCGGTGGTGTCGAGGGCTTGGCGGAGTTCGAGGATGTCGCGCTCCTCGGCGTCGGCGAAGTACTTGGCCAGGGTGCCGCCGACCTCGGAGGTGGCGATCACATAGGTGCCCGAGCCCTGGCGCCGTTCGAGCATCCCCGCGTGCACGAGGGCTTGGACGCCTTCGCGCACGGTATTGCGCCCGGTCCCGGTGAGCTCGGTGAGCTCCGGTTCGGTGGGGATCCGTTGACCGACAGGCCAACGGCCGGAACGGATTTCGGCCCGAAGCTGCTCGGTGACCTGGGCGATGAGGCTGGTTCGCCGGACGGGTTGCACGTCAGCAAGGGTACCGCTGCTCACAAATTATTGCACCGATCATGGGGTCATCCTATGATTTGCTGATGCCGCCTCTCCGCGAATTCAAGCCAGACTCGAGCTCCGGGTCGACCGTGCTAGGCGACCGGCGGGATGCGGTTGGCCAGGTCAGCCCGTCCCCGGCGAGTTACCCATGTGCTCCGGAGACCAGTAGTCGACTGTCGGCGCTGATTCGCGGCCGCCTGCTCGTGTTGGCGGCCATCGTTATGTCTGCGCTCACGTTGCGGTCCGCGGTGACCGCGTTCAGTCCGCTGGCGGAGGAGATCGGCGCTGATATCGGGTACGGGACCGCGATCGTCGGCGTGTTCGGCATGCTGCCGACCGCGATGTTCGCTGTCGCGGGGCTGGTCACGCCGCTGCTGGTGCGCCGTTTCGGGCTGGAGCGCACGGTGCTCATCGCGATGCTGCTGGCCGGGACGGGGTCGCTCACCCGCGTGTTCGCCGCCGGGACCGGCGAGCTGCTGGCCTTCTCCGGCGTGGTGCTGCTCGGTATGGGTATCGGCAATGTCGTGATCCCGCCGCTGGTGAAGCGGTATTTCGCCGATCAGCTGGCGGCGATCAGCTCCCTTTACATCGTGATGGTGCAGTTGAGCACCGTCGTGCCCGCGTTCGTCGCGGTGCCGCTGGCGCAGGACCATGGGTGGCGGATCTCGATGGGTGTGTGGGCGCTGGTCGGCTTCGCCGCCGCGGTGCCGTGGCTGTTCGTGCTGCGTGACCGCAAGGGTCGCGACCGGGTCGACGTCACCGCGTTGCCCGCCGAATCGTCAACGGCCGCAGGCAAAGTCTGGCGGTCGCCGGTGGCCTGGGGGATGGCCGCGATGTTCGGCATGACCTCGCTGACCACCTACGCGATGTTCGCCTGGCTGCCCAAGATCCTGTCCGACGCGGGCGCGAGCGCCGGTTTCGGCGGCAGCATGGTCGGGCTGTTCGCGCTGATGGGCCTGATCCCCGCGCTCGGCGCGCCGACCGTGGTCTCGCGGATGCGCAATCCGTTCCCCGTCGTCGTCGGCTGCATGGTGCTGTTCGTCATCGCCTTCGCCGGTCTGCTGATCGCGCCCATGAGCGTGCCGGTGCTGTGGGTGGTGCTGCTCGGCCTCGGCCCGAGCACCTTCCCGATGGCGCTGACCCTGATCAACCTGCGCACCCGCACCCCACGGGGCTCGGCCGCGCTGTCCGGGTTCACCCAGGGCGTCGGTTACGCCGTCGCCTGCGCCGGCCCGTTGCTGTTCGGCATGCTGCACACCTGGACCGGCGGCTGGTCGGCCCCGTTCGCCATGCTGCTCGTGGCGCTGGGCGTGCTGCTCGCGGGCGCCTGGCAGGCCTGCAAGCCGCGGATGCTCGAGGACACCTGGAATTGATCGCGGAATCTCACCGTTCGAGTTGCGCGGGTGTGCGTCGAGAGTAATGCTGTGTAGGTCACACCTCACTGGGGTTTCTGGCAATTTCTGGCAGGTTCCTTACCTGTTGAAATCGCTGCGTCACATGCCGGAAACAAAGGCCTCAATCTCACCCCTCTGACCGGGCCTCGGTGAGAAACCGTTGATTCGGGCGCAATTTCCCGCAGCATTTCGGCAATACCCATTTCCTACCGTTGGGCCATCGCACTTTTGGGAGGCCCAACTTGAGCACGCTGAAGCGTAACCACGACATCGAGCACTGGGATGCGGAAGATGTCGCGGCCTGGGAGGCCGGCGGCAAGGATGTTGCCAAGCGCAACCTGATCTGGTCGGTGTTCGCCGAACACATCGGGTTCTCGGTGTGGTCGATCTGGTCGGTGATGGTGCTGTTCATGCCCGCCGACAAGTTCGGCATCGACCCGGCGGGCAAGTTCTTCCTGGTCGCCATGCCGACCCTGGTCGGCGGGTTCCTGCGGATCCCCTACACCGTGGCCACCGCTCGCTTCGGCGGTCGCAACTGGACGATCTTCAGCGCGCTGCTGCTGGTGGTCCCGCTGCTGCTGACGCTGTACTTCGTCACCCAGCCGGGCACCTCGTACACGACCTTCCTGGTCGTCGCCGCGTTCGCCGGTGTCGGTGGCGGCAACTTCGCCTCGTCGATGACCAACATCAACGCCTTCTACCCGCAGCGGCTCAAGGGCTGGGCGCTGGGCATGAACGCGGGCGGCGGCAATATCGGTGTCCCGGTGATCCAGCTGCTCGGCCTGCTGGTGCTGGTCACCCTCGGCGGCGACTACGCCTACCTCATCTGCGCGATCTACCTGGTCCTCGTCGGTCTCACCGCGGTCGGCGCGGCGCTGTACATGGACAACCTGACCAACCAGAAGGCCGACCTGTCCTACATGGGCAAGGCCCTGCGGGTGCCGCAGTCCTGGGCGATCGCCTTCCTCTACATCGGCACCTTCGGTTCGTTCATCGGCTACAGCTTCGCCTTCGGCCAGATCCTGCAGATCAGCTTCAAGGCCGGTGGCGACACCGCCGCCCAGGCCGCCGTGCACGCCGCCTCGATCGCGTTCATCGGCCCGCTGCTCGGTTCGCTGGCCCGCCCGTACGGCGGCAAGATGGCCGACCGGATCGGTGGCAGCAGGGTCGCGCTCGGCACCTTCGGCGCCATGATGGCCGCCGCGCTGATCGTGATCGTCGCCTCGACGATGGCCGACCGCAACAACGGGGTCGCCTCCGGCGCCACCATGGCCTTGCTGGTCGTCGGCTTCATCGCCCTGTTCGTGCTCTCCGGTTTCGGCAACGGCGCCGTCACCAAGATCATCCCGTCGGTGTTCGAGGCCAAGTCCAAGAGCCTGCCGGTCTCGCGCACCGAGCAGGCCGCGTGGTCGCAGAACGCCGGAGGCGCCCTGATCGGCTTCGTCGGCGCGATCGGCTCCCTGGGTGGCGTCGGCATCAACATGGTGCTGCGCAGTTCCTACGCGAGCACCGCCTCGGCCACCACCGCGTTCTGGGTGTTCCTCGCCTTCTACGTGGTCTGCGCGGCCGTCACCTGGACGGTGTTCCTGCGCCGTCCCCGCCTGTCCACCGTGCCTACCGACTCCGATGTCGTGGTCGAGGCCGAGTCCCTGGTCCTCGAGGCCGAAACCAACGCTTCGTCGGCCAATACGTCGGCTCGCTGACTACCCGACCACTACCAAGGAGGTCACTCTCATGAACAGCACTCGCAAGACAGTGGTCGTGGTCGGCCACGGCATGGTCGGTCACCGCTTCGTCGAGGCCCTGCGCTCGCGCGACGAGGCCGGTCAGTGGCAGATCGTCATCCTCTCCGAGGAGAAGCTGCCCGCCTACGACCGCGTCGGTCTGTCCTACTACGTCGGCAGCTGGAAGGCCGAGGAGCTGGCGCTGCCCGGTAACACCTACGACGGCGACGCCCTGGTCGACCTGCGGCTGGGCCAGCGCGGCGAGTCCATCGACACCGCGGCCAAGACCGTCACCAGCTCCACCGGTGACGTCATCGCCTACGACGCGCTCGTCATGGCCACCGGCTCGTACCCGTTCGTCCCGCCGGTGCCCGGCCACGATCTGCCCGAGTGCTTCGTCTACCGCACCATCGACGACCTCGACGGCATCCGTGCCGCCGCCGACGCGGCCGGTCCCGGCGCGCACGGCGTCGTCGTCGGTGGTGGTCTGCTCGGCCTGGAAGCCGCCAACGCGCTGCGGCTGATGGGCATGACCCCGCACGTCATCGAGTACAACGACCGCCTGATGCCCGCCCAGGTCGACGCCGGTGGTGGCGCGATCCTGGAGAAGCTGGTCACCGACATCGGCCTCAACGTGCACACCGGCGTCGGCACCGCCAAGATCGTCTCGATCGAGGAGGAGGGGGCGAACAACGTCACCCTGCACCTGTCGGACGAGTCCGAGATCCACGCCTCGCTGGTGGTGTTCTCGGCCGGTATCCGCCCGCACGACGCGCTGGCCAAGGCGGCGGGCCTGGAGATCGGCGCCCGCGGCGGCATCCTGACCGACCTCAGCCTGCAGACCTCGGACCCCAGCGTCTATGCGATCGGTGAGTGCGCCGCGGTCGAGGGCGTCTGCTACGGCCTGGTCGCGCCCGGTTACACCACCGCCGAGATCGTCGCCGATCGCCTGCTCGGCGGCGCGGGGGAGTTCCCCGGCGCCGACATGTCCACCAAGCTGAAGCTGATGGGCGTCGACGTGGCGTCCTTCGGTGACGCGCACGGCACCACCGAGGGCGCGCTCGAGGTCGTGCTGCACGACGCGGCCAAGGGCACCTACGCCAAGCTGGTCGTCTCCGACGACGCGCAGACCCTGCTCGGCGGCATCCTGGTCGGTGACGCCAGCCAGTACGCGGCCCTGCGCCCGCTGGTCGGTCGCCCGCTGCCCGCCGACGCCGCCGCGCTGATCTCCCCGGCCGGCGCCGAACTCGGTGCCGACGCGCTGCCCGACGATGCCCAGATCTGCTCCTGCAACAACGTCAGCAAGGGTGCGATCTGCGGCGCGATCGCCGAGGGCGCCTGCGACATCCCCGGCATCAAGAGCTGCACCAACGCCGGTACCTCCTGCGGTGGCTGTGTGCCGATGATCAAGAAGCTGCTCGAGCAGTCCGGCGTGGCGATGTCCAAGGCGCTCTGCGAGCACTTCGAGCAGTCGCGCGCCGAGCTGTTCGATGTCGTCGCCGTCACCGGTATCCGCACCTTCTCCGAGCTGATCGCCAAGCACGGCAAGGGCACCGGCTGCGACATCTGCAAGCCGACCGTCGCCTCGATCCTGGCGTCGACCTCGAGCGACCACATCCTCGACGGCGAGCAGGCGGCCCTGCAGGACACCAACGACCACTTCCTGGCCAACATGCAGAAGAACGGCACCTACTCGGTGGTGCCGCGGATGCCCGGTGGTGAGGTCACCGCCGAGCAGCTGATCGTCATCGGTGAGGTCGCCAAGGAGTTCGACCTCTACGTCAAGGTCACCGGTGGCCAGCGCATCGACCTGTTCGGCGCGACCGTGGAGCAGCTGCCGCTGATCTGGAAGCGCCTGGTCGACGCGGGCATGGAGTCGGGCCACGCGTACGGCAAGTCGCTGCGCACCGTCAAGAGCTGCGTCGGTTCCACCTGGTGCCGCTACGGCCAGCAGGACTCGGTCGGCATGGCCGTGCTGCTGGAGAAGCGCTACCGCGGCCTGCGCTCGCCGCACAAGCTGAAGCTGGCCGTCTCGGGCTGCGCCCGTGAGTGCGCCGAGGCCCGCGGCAAGGACGTCGGCGTGATCGCCACCGAGCACGGCTGGAACCTCTACGTCGGCGGCAACGGCGGTCTGACCCCCAAGCACGCGGTACTGCTGGCCGGCGACCTGGACGACGAGACGCTGATCAAGTACATCGACCGCTACCTGATGTTCTACATCCGCACCGCCGACCGCCTGCAGCGCACCGCGCCGTGGCAGGAAGCGCTCGAGGGTGGCATGGACTACCTGAAGGCCGTCGTCTGCGACGACAGCCTCGGCATCGCCGCGGACCTGGAAGCCGCGATGGCCAAGCATGTCGACGGCTACAAGGACGAGTGGGCAGCCGTGCTCGAGGACGAGAACAAGCTCTCGCGCTTCGTCTCCTTCGTCAATGCCCCTGACGAAGCCGACCCGACCATCTCGTTCGACGACAGCGGCGAGCGCAAGGTTCCCGTGCTTCTCGGCCTGCCCGGCATGCCGGTTGGTGTTGCCTCGGACACAGCAGCAGCCGGGAAATAAGCGCTTAACCCTGCGGAAACAGGGCGCCTGTACCAATAGGTAAGGCGTTCGGAGGAGGAACCGACGATGACCGTTATCGACACACCCACCATCACCACGGAGACGGCGACCTGGACCCAGGCATGCCGACTCGACTTCCTGATCCCGGGCCGCGGCGTTGCTGTCCTACTCCAGGGTGGCCGGCAGGCCGCGCTGTTCCTGCTCACGGACGGCACGCTGGCCGCCGTCGGCAACATCGATCCGTTCGGCCGGGCCGCGGTGATGTCGCGCGGCATCGTCGGTGACCGTGGCGGTGTCCCCGTCGTCGCGTCGCCGCTGCTCAAGCAGGCTTTCTCGCTGATCGACGGACGCTGTCTCGACGACGAGACGCAGTCCATCCCGGTCTACGCCGTGCAGCTCGACGGTGGCGTCGTCGCGGTATCCAACGAGCCCGTGCAGGTCGCGGCCCTCGAATCCTCGGACGGCTGATTCCATGACTGCTCCCACCGACAGTGGCCCCTGCCTTGCCGGCTTCACCATCGGCGTCACCGCCGCCCGCCGTGCCGAGGAATTCGGCACTCTGCTCACCCGCAAGGGCGCGAACGTGGTGTCCGCCCCCGCCATCCGCATCATCCCGCTGGCCGACGACACCGAGCTCGAACGTGTCACCGAGCTGCTGATCGCCGATCCGCCGCAGATCACCGTCGCCACCACCGGCATCGGTTTCCGCGGCTGGATGGAAGCGGCCGAGGGCTGGGGTCTGGCCGAGGTGCTGCGTGACACGCTGGCCTCGACCCGGATGCTGGCCCGTGGCCCCAAGGCCAAGGGCGCGATCCGCGCCGCCGAACTGCGCGAAGAATGGTCGCCCGCCTCGGAGTCCTCGGCCGAGGTGCTCGATCACCTGCTCGCCGAGGGCGTCGAAGGCGTGCGGATCGCCGTGCAGCTGCACGGCGCGACCACCGAGTGGGAGCCGGTTCCCGACTTCTGCGAGGTGCTGCGCTGCGCGGGCGCCGACGTGGTCCCGGTGCCGGTGTACCGCTGGGAGCCGCCCGCCGATCGCGGCCCGATGGACGCCATGATCGAGTCGATCATCTCCGGCAGCCTCGACTGCGTCACCTTCACCAGCGCCCCCGCCGTTGCCTCGCTGCTGATGCGCGCCAAGGAGACCGGCCTGCTCGAGTCGGTGCTGCACGCACTGCGCGGGCGGGTGCTCGCGGCCTGCGTCGGCCCGATCACCGCGGCGCCGCTGGAAGAACTCGGCGTGCCGACCACCATGCCCGGCCGCGCGCGCCTCGGTGCGCTGGCCCGCCATGTCGCCGAGGAACTGCCGCGCCGGGCGAGCCGGATCTACGCCGCCGGTCATCTGATCAGCGTGCGTGGTGGCTGTGTCGTCGTCGACGGTGAGGTGCGTCAGCTGGCGCCGGCGCCGATGGCGTTGATGCGCTCGCTGGCCCGTCAGCCCGGCCGGGTCGTCTCTCGCGAGGACCTGCTGTCGGCGCTGCCCGGCGGCGGTGACGACACCCACGCGGTGGAGACCGCGATCGCGCGACTGCGGGCCGGTCTCGGCACGCCCAAGGCGATCCAGACCGTGGTCAAGCGTGGCTACCGGCTCGCGCTCGACGCCGCCGACTGCGCCGACACCCCGGCCCGTCCGCCGGTGCAGCCGCCGCACCAGGCAGGCATCGGCACGCCGGCCCGCTCGCCGCGTCCCGCGCAACCGATCGGGGTGTGGTGAGCACCGCCCGGCCGGGTGATCCGGCTCTGGTGCTCGTCGCGCACGGCACCCGCAGCGCGCGTGGCGTCGAGATGATCGCCGCGCTCGCCGACGCGGTGGCGGCCGAACTCGGCGCCACGGTGTCCGAGCCCGGCGCCGAAGCGCAAGGGGCAGCGCCCAATACGGCCCTGCGCACCGCGTTCGTCGACGTGCTCGGGCCGTCGCCGTCGGAGGTACTGCGCGATCTCGACGGACCGGCGGTTGTCGTGCCCGCGTTCCTCGCCTCGGGCTATCACGTCTATCAGGATGTGCCGCGTGAGGTCGAAGAGAGCGGCCATCCCTCGGTCGCGGTCACCGCGGCCATGGGCCCGGATCCGGCGCTGACCAGGATCATGGCGGTGCGGTTGCGCGCCGCGGGCTGGCGGCCCGGTGACGCGGTGGTCTTCGCCGCCGCGGGTTCCTCGGACGCGCGGGCACGCCAGGATGTCCGCCGCGCGGCGGGCATGCTGGCCGAACAGCTCGGTGCGCCGGTGCGCATCGCCTATGTCGCGACCGGTACCCCGCGGGTTCCCGAAGTCGTCGCGTCCCTGCGGGAATCCGGCTCCGGGCGGGTCTTCATCGCCTCGTACCTGCTCGCGCACGGACTGTTCCACCAGCGTCTGCACGACGCGGGCGCCGACGGTGTCGCCGAGCCGATCGGTGTGCATCCCGCGGTGGTCCGGCTGATCGCCGACCGATACCGCACGGCCGCACAGGAACTGGTGCGCGCCGAGGTGCGCTGAGCTCGCGCTGTCCGGCCGGTGAACGCTCGGATAGTCGACCGGTCGGTTTCGGTCACGGCGACTAGAGTTGGCCCGACTTCACATGGAGGGGGCAGACACCGTGCCAGATTCGTCCGCAGATCACGGAATCCCGCGGCAGCAGGATGATGAGCTGACGTCATATCCCGACGCGGTTCCGCAGCCACCGCCTAACCCGGGCTCGACGGTGCCGCAACCGCCCTATCCGAATGCCGCTGGGGGGCCTGCGCCGTATCCGAACGCGGCTGGTGCTCCGTACGCGAATCCGGCCGCGCCCCAGTCGCCGTATCCGCACGCGGCCGGAGTGCCGGTGCCCTACCCGAATGCGGTGGTGCCACAGCCGCCGTACGCGAATCCGGCCGCGCCCCAGCCGCCGTACCCGCAGGCGAGCGAAGTGCCGTACCCGAATCCGGCCGCGTCCCAGCCGTCGTACCCGAGTGCGGCTGGGGCGCCGTACTCGAATGCGGCGGCGTCGCAGGCGATGCCAGGCCCGGCCGGCGGGGCGTCGCCCTATCCGCAGGCGGGCGCCTATCCGGGCGCCCAGCCGAACCCGCTCGGCAGTCCTTATCCGGCGGCGCCTGGAGTCCCGGTCGAGGCCGGTCCCCGGGTCGTGCCCCAGAACGTGCTGATGGCGTTTTACGTGATGCTGACCGGCGCGGTGGTCACGGTTCTCGGCGCCGCCTACATGCTGACCACGATCGATCAGATCCGCTCGGACGCGCTCGAAGCGTCGGGTGGGGTGTTCCGTGGCGACGACCTCGACATCCTCGTGTACGCGGGTCTCGCGGCCGGGATCCTCACCTCACTGGTGACGGCGGGGCTGTGGGTGTGGCTGGCCTTCGCCTGCCGTGCGGGAAAGAACTGGGCCCGCGTCACCGGCACGGTGTTCTTCGGCATCAATGTGTTGTTCTCCGTCGTCGCCGTGATCAGCACGCTCGCCGCGCCCGAGGCCGACCTGCAGTCACTGGCCTTCACCGTGGTCGGCGTCGTCATCGGCCTGGCCGCGGTGATCCTGCTGTGGAACCCCAAGTCCAAGGCCTACTTCGCCCCGGCCCTGCCGCCGGGCTTCCAGCCGTATCCCGGCCCGCAGGCTAACGGGCCGTGGTGAAGTTCGCCCGGTAAACGCTCGGCGGAACACCCAGCTGACGGATCATGTGCTGGCGCAACGATTCCGCCGACCCGATGCCGCTGTGCCTGGCGACCTGATCGATCGGCAGTGATGTCGATTCCAGCAGTTCCCTGGCCCGGTGGATGCGCTGATGCAGCAGCCATTTCTGCGGGCTGAGCCCGGTCTCCTCATGGAATCGCCGGGTCAGCGTTCGCACGCTGGTGTTGGCGTGCTCGGCGAGTTCCCGCAGCGACAGGGGAGTGTCGAGCCGGGCCAGCGCCCAGCTGCGGGTGGCCGAGAGCGACAGGTCGTCGTCGGGCGGTAGTGCGGTGTCGACGAACTGGGCCTGCCCGCCGGGGCGCACCGGGGTGACCACGGCGGCCCGCGCCGCCTCGTTGGCCACGGTGGCGCCGTAGTCCACGCGAATCAGGTGCAGGCACAGGTCGATTCCCGCGGCAGCGCCCGCCGAAGTGGTCACCGGGCCGTCCTCGACGAACAGCGCGTCGGTGCGCACGCGGACCGACGGGTGCGCACGTGCCAGTTCGTCGGCCAGCGCCCAGTGCGTGGTCGCGGTCCGCCCGTCGAGCAGTCCGGCCTGGGCCAGGACGAACGCGCCGCTGCAGATCGAGGTGACCAGGGTGCCGCGCTCGACCGCCGCGCGCAGGGCGGCCAGGATCACCGGGTCGGCGCCCGTCCGGCTGCCGGTGCTTGGCACGATCACGGTGTCGGCCGACTCGAGCACGTCGAGCCCGTGCGGGATCACCACATCGAAGCCACCCGAATTGGCAAGCACCACACCGGGGTCGGCGGTGCATACGAGCACCCGGTAGGCGGGTTCGCCGTCGACCAGCACCGACTCCATCAGCGAGCCCGGCATCGCCAGATCGAACGACTTCACCGGCGGCACGGCGACGACGGCAACAGTCTTCATGGCCTGATCCTTGGGATAGCTGGCATTCCGGCCACTAGTCTAGCCCCCGCCCGCGCGGCATTGTTTCCTGTGTGCCCGGCGAGGTCGCCGGAGGGAGCATGAAATATGTTGCTGGGAAAGGTAATTCGCATGACCAAGCATGTCGTGATCGGTCGCGGCGGCACCGCGTCCGCCACCGCACTGGCACTGGCCGAGTCCGGCGACCACGTGACGGTGATCAGCCGCAGCGGACTCGGCCCCGAACACTCCGGCGTCGACCTGGTCGCGCTCGACGCCCTCGACACCGACGCCCTGATCGGGCACGCCACCGGGGCGGCGACCGTCTTCAACCTGGCCATGCCGCCTTACCACACATGGCCGGAAACCGTTCCGCCACTGTTCGGTTCGATCCTGACAGCCACCGAAGCCGTCGGCGCGAACCTGGTGATGATGGGCAACCTCTACGGCTACGGACCCGTCGACGGCGTCGTCACCGAGACGACCCCGCTGGCAGCCACCGGCGGCAAGGGCGAGGTCAGGGCCAGGATGTGGACCGAGGCACTGGCCGCGCACGAGGCGGGCCGGTTGCGCGTCACCGAGGTGCGCGCCGGGCAGTTCCTCGGCGCGGGCGCGGTGTCGATCTTCTCCCTGCTGGTGCAGCCCGCGGTACTGGCGGGCGCGCAGGCGAAGGTGCCGCAGGAACTGGACCTGGCGCATTCGTTCACCGCCATCGACGACGCGGCGGCTGCCCTGGTCGCCGTGGCCCGCGACGACCGCGCGTGGGGCCGCGCCTGGCACGCGCCGGTCATCACCACCACCGTGCGCGCGGTCGCGAGCAGGCTCGCGGCCCTGGCCGGTGCGCCCGAGCCCGAGCTGGCCGTGCTGTCCGACGCCGAGATCACCGCGCTGGCCAAGGACGACCCGTTCTGGGCGGAACTGTTCGAGACCAAGCACATGTCGCACCGCGAATTCGTCGCCGACGATGCCGCGCTGCGCACCACCTTCGGCGTCACCGCCTCCACACTCGACGACGTCCTGCGCGGGGTGCTCCCCGGCGCCGCGGCCTGACCCGGAAACGGCGACGGCCGCCGCGGATCGGTAG
>NZ_JBSGVQ010000049.1:0-52448 GCF_053608525.1 Nocardia sp. NPDC055029 | reverse complement strand
GCTTGCTCCTTCGTCGCCTACGCAACGGCGCCTGACCGGCGGGACGGCCGCTGCGCGGCCTGCTCCTCCTCGAGGTCGGGGCGGGGTGGCCGAGTTCCCGGTCTGCGCCCACTATTTCGGCAGACGGATTATGTTTGTCGGCAGGGGTGGGGGCGATCGACATGATGAAGGAGCCGGCGTGCTCGAGGTGTTCCTGGTCGACGACCACGAGATCGTGCGGCGCGGGTTGATCGACCTGCTCGAAGGTGACCCAGAACTCACGGTGATCGGTCAGGCGGGTGGTGTCGCCGAGGCGATGGTGCGCATTCGCGAGGCCAGGCCCGACGTCGCGGTCCTGGATGTGCGCCTGCCCGACGGCAACGGCATCGAACTGTGCCGCAATCTGCTGGCCGAGTTCGACGACCTGCACTGCCTGATCCTCACCTCGTTCTCCGACGAGCACGCCATGCTCGACGCCATCCTGGCCGGTGCCAGCGGCTATGTGGTGAAGAACATCGACGGGATGAAGCTGGCCGACGCGATCAAACAGGTCGGCGCCGGTCACTCCCTGCTCGACACCCGCGCGGCCGACGCGTTGCGCGCCCGGCTGCGCCGCAGCACCGAACCCTCCGGCGCGCTGGCCGGGCTCACCGAACAGGAACGCCGATTACTCGAGCTGCTCGGCGAGGGACTCACCAACCGGCAGATCGCCGCGCGGATGTTCCTGGCCGAGAAGACGGTGAAGAACTACGTCTCCCGCCTGCTGGCCAAGCTCGGCGTCGAACGCCGCACCCAGGCCGCCGTCCTGGCGACCAAGCTGCGCGAGCCGTAAAGCTCAGGAGGGGACGACGATGGTGAGGTCGCCGTCGTAGCGGCGGTAGAGCAGGTTGCCGCGGCCGGTGTGACTGTCGGTGAAGAACAGATACGGCAGGCCGCCGGTGCACAGCACGTCGGATGCCTCGTCCTCGGCGTAGACCGGCGCGGCGTCCTGGACGACGCGGACCGGCATCGCGCTGGCGGTGAGCGGCAGCTCGGCCGAATCCCCCGCCGCGGCGGTGTGCCGCTGCCTGGCCAGACTGACGCCGTGCGGATCGGCCCAGGTGACGATCGCGTCCTCGCCGGTCTGGGCGTCGGTGAACAGGTAGGCGTCGTAGTCCATCGCGTCGAGCACGGTGCTGGCTTCCAGGGGGGTACCGGTCATCAGCGCACAGTCCTTGCGGCGGATGATCGGCCTTGTCTCGGTGATCTGGGCGAGCGGGCGCCGCGCCGGGTCCGGCCACGCGCCGCGCGCTTCCTTGCCCGCGCGCCGGGCCAGCTGACGGTCGAGGCGCTCGGCGGCGAAGGTGACGGCGAAGCCGCCCGGTCCGGTGACCTGCACGCGGGTGAGCGTGTCGTTGGTCCTGATGTTGGCCTGCACCAGGGTCGGCTCGTCGGAGCCCTGCGGCGCGGTGACGCGCACGCGGGCCGGACTGTCTAGGTGGTGCCTGCGCATCACGCGGGTGATGGCGCGGACAGCGCGGGTGACATCTTGCGGTGGTACCTCGCCGCGGGTGGTCACCGCGAGCTCCGGGTCCGCGGCGGTCGTCCAGTGCTGGGTCGTCGACAACGAATTCATCACTTGCCCCACTTCTCGATCCCTTTTCCCGGTGCCCTATGCCACCATTCCCCTCCGTGCGAGTGAAGGGCCGAAAGTCCCCACATTGCGGACTAGACTTTGCGTTCGACGGTTGGGGTGATGCGGCGACGGGATACGGCGATGGCGAATGACGGTCGGAATGGCCGCTATTCGGTGGGCCGGACCGTGTCGCAGCAGCGATTACGCGCGCTGCTCGGCGAGGTGGCCGACCGGGTCGAGGTGATGATCGGCTCGCGCGATCGGATGGACGGCCTGGTCGAGGCCATGCTGACAGTCACAGCGGGCCTCGACCTGGACGAAACGCTGCGCACGATCGTGCGCACGGCGATGAACCTGGTCGACGCCCGCTACGGCGCGCTCGCGGTGCGCGGCCACGATCGGCAGGTCTCGCAGTTCATCGACGAGGGCATGCCCGACCAGATCAGGAACCGGATCGAGCGATTACCCGCGGGTCACGGCGTGCTCGGTGCGGTGTTCGCGGAGAAAGCCCCGCTGCGGCTGGACGATCTCACCGAGCACGCCTCGTCGGTGGGTTTCCCGGCGGGCCATCCGCCGATGCACACGTTTCTCGGTGTGCCCGTGCGCATTCGGGACGAGGTCTTCGGCAGCCTGTATCTGACCGAGAAATTCGACGGTCAGCCGTTCACCGAGGAAGACGAGGTCCTCGTCCTGGCACTGGCGGCCGCGGCGGGAATCGCGGTCGACAACGCGCGCCTCTACGAACAGGCGCGCACCCGGCAGGCATGGATCGAAGCGACGCGCGATATCGCGACGGAGTTCCTGGCAGGCACCGAATCGGATCGGGTACTGGCGCATGTGGTCGATCACGCCCGCGGCCTGACCGGATCGCATCAGGCGTTTCTGGCCTCGGTGCCGGTGCCGGACGAATTACCCGGCGAGATCTCGGAATTGGTGATCACGCAATGGACCGGACCCGATGCCGGACAGGACTGGCAGACAGTCCCGATCGCGGGCACCGCGCTGGGTGACGCGTTCAGCAGGCGCACGCCGCTGCGCTTCGACGACATGTCGACGGCGACGCTCGGCGTGGAGTTCGCCGACGCCGAATCACCCGGCGCCGGGCCGGCTCTCGTGTTGCCACTGTGCACCCCCGACGCGACACTCGGTGTGCTGGTGACGATCCGGCCGCCCGGCTTCGCCCCGTATTCCGACGAGATGATGGAGCTGACGGCGGCGTTCTGCGATCAGGCCGCGCTCGCGGTCCGGCTGGCCGACGCCCAGCGGCGGATGCGCGAACTCGATATCGTCGCCGATCGCGACCGCATCGCCCGCGATCTGCACGACCACGTGATCCAGCGCTTGTTCGCGATCGGCCTGACGGTGCAGGCGACCATGCCCAAGGCAGTGGTTCCCGAAGTGCGGCAACGTCTCTCGACGGTCATCATGGATCTGCAGGAAGTGGTGCAGGAGATCAGGACCTCCATCTTCGACCTGCACGCCAGCGGTCCCGACCACAGCGCGGGGCTGCAGCAGCGCCTCGAGCTGGCGATCCGGCGCCAGACCGCCGACATCGCGTTGCGGGCGACGATCCAGGTGTCGGGTCCCCTGTCGGTGCTCGATCCGCAGCTGGCCGACCATGCCGAGGCCGTGGTCCGCGAGGCGGTGAGCAACGCGGTGCGCCATTCCGGGGCCGATACGGTCGCGATCGTCATCGACGTGGCCGACGATCTGACGATCACCGTCAGCGACAACGGCTGGGGCATCCCCAATCACGTGATCCGCAGCGGGCTGCGCAATCTCGAGCAGCGCGCCGAGGAGGCGGGCGGGCACTTCGACATCGGGCCCGCGCAGCGCCCCGACGCCGACGGCAATCACCCGGAGATGCCGGGAACCCAGCTGCGCTGGGCGGTGCCGCTGCCCCAGGATTCGCCGAGCACCGGCGGGTACGCGCTGGCCGGTGGGCCGGACGGGGGCGAGGGCGACTGAGCCCGGCGGTTCAGACGGGCCCTAGGACGACGGCGGCGTTGTTGCCGCCCATGCCCATCGACAGTTTCACCGTGAATCCGCCGGTCATCGGGGCTGGCCCGTCGAGCAGCCGCGGGTGCGCCGGCGCCATGACCGGCGCCGACACGGCGATGCCGCGCTCGTAGGACAGCGCGATCACCGCGACCTCGACGGCCGCGGACGCGCCCTGGCAGTGCCCGGTGAGCGGCTTGAGCGCGGTGATCACGGGGCGATCGCCGAAAACGGCGGTCAGGACGGCACGTTCGGCCGCGTCGCATTGCCTGGTGCCGGTGGCGTGGGCGTTGACGTACTGCACGTCGGCGGCGTCGATCCCCGCCACGGTCAGCGCGCGCTGGGCGCAGGCGATGAGCTGGGCATGGGTGGGCTCGACCGAGACGACGTGGAAGGCATCGTTGGTCATCGCGCCGCCCAGGATCCCGGCATAGGGCGTGTCGACGGCGTCGGAGAGCAGGAAGGCCACCGAGGCCTCCGCGATGGTGAAGCCCAGGGTGTCGTCCTGGAACGGTCTGCACGCGGTGAACGGGTCGGCGTCGGCGACCGCGGCGCCCAACCGGACGAAGTGCTCGAGCATGTCGGGCGTCGCCGAGATGTCGGTGGCGATGCACAGCACATCGTCGACCATGCCCGCGTCGCGCCACATCTTCGCGGTGAGCATCCCGGCGGTACCCGAACTGCACGCGGCGGACACGTTCATCGCGGGACCGTGGAAACCGAACTCCTGCATGACCACCGAGATCGGGGTCGACGGCAGCAACCGCAGGTAGTCACGGGATCGCCGGTGGCCGTGATCGACCAGATAGAAGTCGCGCCAGTCGGCGACATCGCCCAGGGTGAACGCGTGCACCAGGCCGACCGTCCGGCCTTGCCCGCGCCAGCCGCGGGCCTGCGCATCGGCCACCGCCTCGGCGGCCGCCGCGTACACGGCGCGCCCGAACAGACCGGAACCGTGAGCAGGATCACCACCGTCGGGTACCCTGCCCACCCAAGCGTGCTGATCGCGTTCGGGGCCGTAACCGGGGTACAGGCGGGCGGCCGGTTTCCCGCCCATCACCCCCTGCCACAACTCTTCGCGGCCCCAGCCGTAGCCGGAGACAACACCTATGCCTGCGATCGACATAGAATCGAGACGGTGGACCATGCCGCCGGGAAGCACGTCCGATTTCACATCGCTCCTCGCGGATCTCAGGGAGGCTCACCACAATAGTCCTGTTCGCCATCGCCAGACCAGGTCGAGATCGGGGGTATCGCAGTGGGAGAAGCCAATACCGACGCGGCGAGCGCCGAGCAGCTCGCGCAGCGGTACCGCTCGCTGGTCGAACACACGCCGGACGCGATCTGTGTGCACGAGGCGGGCACCGTCGTCTTCGTCAATCCCGCGATGGTGCGACTGCTCGGCGCGGGCTCGGCCGCCGACCTGCTCGGAATGCCGATTGTCCGGTTCGTCGATCCCGATTCGATCCCCGCGATGCTCGCGCGGATCGATCAGCTGACCGCCGAGGGCGCGGCCTCACCGCCCACCGAGATGGACCTGGTCCGCATGGACGGCCGCACGGTGCCGGTCCAGACGGTGTCGGTGCTCACCGCGTGGCAGGACAAACTCGCCTACCAGGTGGTCGTGCACGATCTGACCGCCCAGCGGGCCGCCGAGGCGTCGGCGCGGCGGGCCGAAGCGCACTTCACCACGGTGGTGTCGCAGCTGGAGGAGGGCGTGCTCGTCATCGATCGGCGCGGTCGGCTGGAGTCGATCAATCCGGCGGGCAAACGGATACTCGGCATCGACGACGCGACGCCGTTGGTCGGCCGCAGCATCGACGAACTGCCCGTGACCTTGATCGACCGCAACGGGCAGCCGCTGCCGAAGGCCCGGCATCCGATGGCGCACACCCTCGCGACCGGCGAGGCCGTCACTCAGTACATCTTCGGCGTCGAACACACCGACGGCACGCAGGTGTGGTTGTCGTGTAACTGCAGGCTGCTCAACCCGGACAGCCCGGATTCCTCCGGAGTGTCCTCCTTCGCCGACATCACCGAGTTCAGGGCCAGCAGGCGCCAGCTCGAATACCAGGCCACCCACGACGCGCTGACCGGGCTGGCCAATCGCTCGCTGATCCTGTCGCAGCTCTCGGCGGCGCTGGCCGACGAGGACGGCAGCCTGGTCACCACGGTGCTGTTCATCGATCTCGACGGCTTCAAGGCGATCAACGACACCCTCGGCCACGCGATCGGTGACACGGTGCTGCAGATCGTCGCCCAGCGGTTGCAGCGCGCGCTGCGCGCCGAGGACCTGGTCGGCAGGCTCGGCGGCGACGAATTCCTGGTGCTGCTCGCCGGACATCCGCACCGTGCCGACCTGCCCGGACTGATCGAGCGGCTGCGCACCACGATGGCCGAGCCGATCATCGCCCGCGGCCACCGGCTGGAGGTGAGCGCCTCGATCGGCGTCACCGAGCTCGGCCCGCACGAACTCCGCACTCCCGAGGCCGTCCTGCACGACGCCGACCTGGCGATGTACCGGGACAAGCCCTCGGGCCATCGTGACCTCGGTCTCGGTCAGAATCGTCGCTCGAACAACACCCACGCCTCCTGACAGACTGGTCGGCGTGATCGTCGAACACGCCGTGCTGCCCGTGCGCCCCGGACTCGCCGATGCCTTCGAGGCCGCGTTCGCGCAGGCGTATCCGATCATCGCGTCGATGCCCGGTTTCGGCGGGCTGTCGCTGTCGAAGTGCGTCGAACGTCCCGACAGCTATCTGCTGCTGGTGCGCTGGGCGCGGCTGACCGACCACACCGAGGGTTTCCGCGGATCGCCGGAATATCAGCGCTGGCGCGCGCTGTTGCATCACTTCTACGATCCGTTTCCCGTGGTCGAGCACTTCACGCCGATCGTCGGTGACGATCTGTTCGCCGAGTAGACTCGACAACTCTGTTCTCGCCGGTGACAAAGGAGTCCTGTTTTGCCCGACCGCCTCGCCGATGAACGCGCCGCGGAACAGCAGTACCTCTCGGTGCTCTACGACCGGCTCGACGGCATGCGCGACTATGCGCAGAACCGGCTGAAGACCGTGCTGCTGGAGTCCGGCGGCACCCCGCAGGCACGCAGTGAACGCGAGTCGTTCACCCAGCTCTACAGCGAGGACCTGGCCAAATACGACGCCGCCGAGCACGGTCTGTGCTTCGGCCGGATCGACCTGGACGGCAGCGAGCCCGAGTCCCGCTACATCGGCAGGCTCGGCATCCTCGACGAGGACAACGACTACGAGCCGCTGCTGCTGGACTGGCGCGCTCCCCTGGCTCGCCCGTTCTACCTGGCGACCACCGCCAACCCCGAGGACGTTGTCCGCCGCAGGCACATCCGTTCGCGCAACCGCGCGGTCACCGCGATCAACGACGAGTACCTGGATCTGCGCGCCGCCGAACGCGACGGCGTCGTCGGTGAGGACGACGGCGTCGGCGGCGAGAGCGCGCTGCTGTCGGCGCTCAACGCCGCCCGCACCGGGCACATGAACGACATCGTCGAGACGATCCAGAGCGAGCAGGACGCGATCATCCGCTCCGAGCACAAGAGCGTGCTCGTCGTGCAGGGCGGACCGGGCACCGGCAAGACCGCGGTCGCGCTGCATCGCGCCGCCTACCTGCTCTACACCTACCGTCAGCAGCTGGCCAAGAGCGGCGTGCTGATCATCGGCCCGAACGCCACCTTCCTCGACTACATCGGCCAGGTGCTGCCCTCGCTCGGTGAGACCGGCGTGCTGCTGTCCACCATCGGCGACCTGTACCCCGGGGTGAAGGCGGTCAGGGAGGATTCGCTGCGCGCCGGCGAGATCAAGGGCTCGCTCGACATGCTCGAGGTGCTCAAGCAGGCGGTGCGTGATCGTCAGGAAGTGCCGTCGGAGCCGGTGCGGCTCACCTTCAACGGCTACCCGGTCACGCTGGACCGCAAGATCGCGACCAAGGCCCGCGGCCGGGCCAGGTCGTCGCGGCGCCCGCACAATCTGGCCAGGCCGATCTTCGCGTCCTCGGTGATCGACGCTCTCACCGATCAGCTGGCGGCCACCATGGGCGCCGACCTGTCCGGCGGGACGAGCCTGCTCAGCTCGGCCGACCTCAGCGAGATCGGCGACGAGATGCGCGCCGACCCGCAGGTCCAGGCCGCGATCACCGCGCTGTGGCCGATCCTGTCGCCGCAGGATGTGCTGGCCGACCTGCTCGCCGATCCCGCCCGTCTCGACCGCGTCGCCAAGACGCTGAGCCCCGAGGACCGGGCCGAGCTGGTGCGCGACGACGACGGTACGTTCGGCGCCGCCGACGCACCGCTGCTCGACGAGCTGGCCGAACTGCTCGGCGTGGACGACACCGAGGAACGCGAGCGCGCCCGTCGCCGCTGGCGCGCCCAGCTGGCCGAGGCGCAGGACGCCCTCGACATCCTCACCGGTTCGGCGCCGCAGGACATCGAGGACGAGCTCGACCCCGAGATCCTGATGGCCTACGACCTCATCGACGCCTCCCAGCTGGCCCAGCGTCAGGAATTCGGCAACCGGCAGACCACCGCCGAGCGCGCCGCGGGCGACCGCACCTGGACCTACGGGCACGTGATCGTCGACGAGGCGCAGGAACTGTCGCAGATGGCGTGGCGGATGGTGATGCGGCGCATCCCGAACCGGTGGATCACGGTGGTCGGCGATGTCGCCCAGACCGGTGATCCGGCGGGCGCGTCGTCGTGGCAGCGGGTGCTGGAACCGTATGTGGCGCAACGCTGGAAGCTCACCGAGCTCACGGTGAACTACCGCACCCCGGCCGAGATCATGGCCGTCGCCGCCGATGTCCTGGCCGCGATCGACCCGGGCGTGCAGGTGCCGCGCTCGGTCCGCGACTCCGGCAATCCCCCGCGCGCACACCGGGTTCGGCCCGACGAGGTGGCAGGCGAACTGGCCCGGCTGCTCGAAGCCGAACACGGACCCGGCACCAGCGCGGTACTCGCGCCCGCGGCGCTCGTGCCCGAGCTGTCCGCGCTGGCCGGTGAATCGGTGCAGGTGCTGACCGTGCACGACGCGAAGGGCCTCGAGTTCGACCGGGTGTATCTGGCGGAACCACAGACGATCCTGGACGAATCACCGCGCGGCCTCAACGATCTCTACGTGGCGCTCACCCGCGCGACCCAGCGGCTGGCGGTCGTGCACACCGAGGACCTGCCCGAGGTGCTGTCCGCGCTGGGATAGGCGCTGCTCCCCGGAAAACACCTCGAGGGCGCCGCGATTGCGGCGCCCTCGAGGTGTTGATCGAAACAGAATCAGCGAACGGTGTGCACGATCAGCACGTCCGAGCGCGACTTGCGGGCCACATCCGAGGGCACCGAGCCGAGCAGGCGGCCGGTGAGGGTGTTCAGGCCCCGGTTACCGACGACGAGCAGGTCGGCCTTGGTCTCCTTGATCAGGTCGAGCAGCGAATCGACCGGCTCGCCGACGATCGCGCGCTCGACGATGTTCTTCGCACCGGCGGCTACGGCCTTCTCCCGGGCGACGTGCAGGATCTCGTTGGTCGGCGCCGAGCCACGCACCTGGTAGGCCTCGTCCTTGAGCACGTCGGCCGCGGCGGCGACGTCGCGATCGTCGGTCGGGAAGTAGGCACAGGCCAGCACGAGAGTCGCGTCCGCGTCGCCGGCGAGCGCTGCGGCCTTCTCCACGGCGACGTACGACGAATCCGAGCCATCAGTACCGACGACAATGGTCCGGTAGGCGGTCATCTCTCCTCCAACTTGGTCGGTGCCAGCGTCGAGCGACCCGGGAATCGAGCGTCAGCGCGGCAATGGGGTCGACCCTAACGCCAAAACAGGCCGATTTATCGACAAATCGCAACAGATCACATCGGGAGTGTTGACGCCGGTGTCCGTCGTACCGGTGGTCTTCGCGACAGCCGCGAAGATTCACCTGCGACAATCTGACCGCGAGTCACCGAAATTGTGGTCGATCACAACACAATCAACACGACTGCGCGACTGGGACTTTGCTCACATCAGCCGGAAAAACTGGGCAGGCCGCAGGCGGCGCTGCCGGTACCGGTCGATGGCGCGACGGTCACCGTGGTCGGCACGATCCAGCGGGTGCTGATGCCGACGACTTTCGCGGTCAATTCGTGCCGGCCTGCGGCGGCGGGCCGCCACGTCGTGGTGGTGTTGCCGATGGTGGGTACGCCGACGGTGCCGATCGCCACGCCGTTGTCGTAGAAGGTCACGTCGGCGCCGGAGTCACTGCTGCTGTAGCCGACGACGTTGACCGCGGTGACCGTGTACGAGCAGCCTGCCTGGTGATCGGAGCCCTCGACCGCGACGCGCTGGGTCGCGTCGGCGTGCGCGAACGGCGCGACGAGCGCGGCCGTGGTCAGGACCGTGGCGATACCGGAGCCTGCCAGCCCCAGCCGCGCGTTCCGGCGGAAAGATGTTGTCACCGTTGATGTCCTCACTCTCACGCGGCAGCGACCGCCGCGCATGCGGTGAGACTATCGACGGACACCACCGTCCCCCGCCGAAATGGCGATATTTCAGATACCCGATTTCTGGGGTCTCGACACCCCGTCAACCCAGCGTCGGTACCGCACTCGCCCGCGCTTTACGCGCGTATTCCCACGGCGACATCCCGATCTCGGCGGTGAATTCCCTACTGAAATGGGCCTGATCGAAATAGCCGAGGTCGGCGGCCAGCGTCGCCAGATCCGGCTTGCCACCGCGTGCGAGCAGATCGGCGGCGTCCTGCAACCGGAATCGGCACAGCACCCACTTCGGGCCCGCGCCGACATAGCGGCGGAACAGCCGTTGCAGAGTGCGGATCGGGACCGCGAAACGGTCGGTGATCTGGTCGACCCTGGTCAGGCCCGTATCGTCGGCCATGGCCGCGACGATGCCGGCCACGAGCGCGTACTGCGGGTCATCGGATCGGCCACGACCGGCGAAGAACTCCTCCACGATGACCGTCCGCGCCGCGTCGGACGGCTCCGCCAGCACCCGTTCGGCCAGGCCGGCAGCGGCAGGAAGGACATCGATCAGCGGAGCCGAATCATCACGCAGCGCACCGACATCCATGCCGGTGAACGCGCCGAACCCGCCTGGCCGGAACCGGATCCCGAATGTCTCCCCCGCACCCTCCAGCTCACGGACGTACTTCGTGGTGCTCACGCCGTTGACGAATCCACCCGTGCGGGTGCTACTGCGTTCGAAGGTGACATTCACACACGGAAAAGACAGGACTTCGGCGCGATAAGCAGGCTTGCCGCGCAGATTCCAGCGCACGACCCAATATCGGTCGGCGAATTCGGCCAGCGCGGGTCCGACCGCGAGCCGGTCCAGCGATCGATGCCTGGCCTGCTCGCCCGGGTGCAGAATGCCTTTCATATCACCGGGATCCGGCACCTCGCCCCGACCGGTCATCCGATCTGTCGCTTTCTTACAAGATCGGGCACGGCAGCTCGACCAGGATCGAAGACATGACCAATCCCGTTGCGCCCATCCCGGAGGGCTACCACTCCATCACCTGTTTCCTGGCCGTGCCGGACGGCAACGCGGCCATCAGCTTCTACACCGAGGTCTTCGGCGCGAAGGTGCTCAGCCGGGCCGATCTGCCCGACGGGCAGCCCGCGCACGCGGAACTGCTGATCGGCGATTCGACCATCCAGCTCGGAATGCCCATGCCCGACAACAACGTTCGTGCGCCCGAGGACTGGGTACACACCTCGATCGTGCATTACTGCCCGGACGTCGACGCCGTGATCGCCCGCGCGATCGCCCAGGGCGCCCGCATCGCCGAGGAACCGCAGACCTTCGTCAACGGCGAGCGGTTCGGTGTGGTCATCGACCCGTTCGGCCACCGGTGGGCGGTGATCACCCGGATCGAGGAGATGTCGCGCGAGGAAGCCGATCGCCGGATCGCCGAATGGATGGCAGAGTCCTATTAGCGGCTGGCGCCGCGGGGTTTTCGGCCCCTTGTGCCTCACGTCCGAGGAGCGATACTGCGCCTGCGGCGTTCCGTCTCGCTCCTCGGACGCGAGGCGGCCGAAAACCCGTGGTGGCCGGGTCGACATCGTCAGCTGAGCCCCGCGGCGTCCATGCCGCGGAGTTCCTTCTTCAGGTCGGCGATCTCGTCGCGCAGGCGGCCCGCCAGCTCGAACTGGAGCTCCCGCGCCGCGTTCATCATCTGATCGGTGAGCGAGGCGACCAGGTCGGCCAGTTCCGCGCGCGGCATGGATTTCACATCGCGTTCGGCGTAGATGCCCGCGCTGACCGCGCGTCCCGGCTCGCCCTGGGCGCGCCTGCCGCGGCTGACATTGCGGCCCGAACCACCGACGGCCACTTCGTCGTCGGCCTCGGAGTACACCTGGTCCAGGATGTCGGCGATCTTCTTGCGCAGCGGCTGCGGGTCGATGCCGTTGGCCGCGTTGTAGGCGACCTGCTTGGCGCGGCGGCGGTCGGTCTCGTCGATCGCGTGCCGCATCGAGTCGGTGATCTTGTCCGCGTACATGTGCACTTCGCCGGAGACGTTGCGCGCCGCGCGGCCGATGGTCTGGATGAGGCTGGTGCTCGACCGCAGGAACCCTTCCTTGTCGGCGTCGAGGATCGCCACCAGCGACACCTCGGGCAGGTCGAGGCCCTCACGCAGCAGGTTGATGCCGACCAGCACGTCGTATTCGCCCAGACGCAGCTGGCGCAGCAGCTCCACCCGGCGCAGGGTGTCGATCTCGGAGTGCAGGTAGCGCACCCGCACGCCGAGGCCGAGCAGATAGTCGGTGAGGTCCTCGGCCATCTTCTTGGTGAGGGTGGTGACCAGCACGCGCTCGTCGCGCTCGGTGCGCTGGCGGATCTCGTGCACCAGATCGTCGATCTGGCCCTTGGTCGGCTTTACCACGACCTGCGGGTCGACCAGGCCGGTCGGGCGGATCACCTGCTCGACGACCTCACCGCCCACCTGGCCGAGCTCGTACGGACCCGGCGTCGCGGACAGGTACACCGCCTGACCGATCCGTTCGGCGAACTCCTCCCAGGTCAGCGGCCTGTTGTCGACCGCCGACGGCAACCGGAAACCGAACTCGACCAGGTTGCGCTTGCGCGACATGTCACCTTCGAACATGCCGCCGATCTGCGGCACGGTGACGTGCGACTCGTCGATGACGAGCAGGAAATCGTCGGGGAAGTAATCCAGCAGGGTGGCGGGCGCCGACCCGGCCGGGCGGCCGTCGATGTGGCGCGAGTAGTTCTCGATGCCGGAGCAGAACCCGACCTGGCGAATCATCTCGAGGTCGTACTCGGTGCGCATACGCAACCGCTGCGCCTCGAGCAGCTTGCCCTGCTTGTCCAGCTCGGCCAGCCGCTCGGCCAACTCGGCCTCGATATCGGCGACCGCGCGCTCCATCCGCTCCGGCCCTGCCACGTAGTGGGTGGCCGGGAAGATGCGCAGCGAGTCGACCTGGCGCACCACGTCGCCGGTGAGCGGATGCAGGTAGTACAGCGCCTCGATCTCGTCACCGAAGAACTCGATGCGGACCGCGAGCTCCTCGTAGGACGGGATGATCTCGACGGTGTCGCCGCGCACCCGGAACGAGCCGCGGGTGAACGCCATGTCGTTGCGGGTGTACTGCACGTCGACCAGCAGGCGCAGCAGTGCGTCGCGGTCGATCTCGGAGCCGACCTCGAGCTGCACGGAACGATCCAGGTACGACTGCGGGGTACCGAGGCCGTAGATGCACGACACCGAGGCGACCACGACGACGTCGCGACGCGAGAGCAGGCTCGAGGTCGCCGAGTGCCGCAGCCGCTCGACGTCGTCGTTGATCGAGCTGTCCTTCTCGATGTAGGTATCGGTCTGGGCGATGTAGGCCTCGGGCTGGTAGTAGTCGTAGTACGAGACGAAGTACTCGACCGCGTTGTGCGGCAACATCTCCCGCAGCTCGTTGGCCAGCTGGGCGGCGAGGGTCTTGTTCGGCGCCATCACCAGCGTCGGCCGTTGCAGCTTCTCGATCAGCCAGGCCGTGGTCGCCGACTTACCGGTACCGGTGGCGCCGAGCAGGACGACGTCCTTCTCCCCCGCGGTGATCCGCCGCTCCAGCTCGGCGATGGCGGCAGGCTGGTCGCCGGCGGGCTTGTGCTCGCTGACCACCTCGAATTGTCCGCCCGCACGCTCGATGGTGCCGACGGGCCGGTGCTCGGAATGAGCCAGCGGATGCCCCCGCTCCTCATACCCTTCCGTCGGAATCTCGGTTGCGAATGCCATGCACACCAGGTTAGGCCCGACCACCGACAAGTCGCACGGACAGCCTGCGCACCGGCCCCGATCCGGCGACACACCTGCGCCACGCCGAGCCACCGCCCGCCGCCGCGGTGTCTTCCCGGTGAACTTCTGCTCATCGAGAAGGCCGCTCACCTGCGCGAACGCCGCGCCACTTGTGGGCCCGCAGCATCGTGGCGACCACGCGCTCGCGACCACATCTCCTGGTCCGGCCCGTACCGGCGATCACCCAGCCGCGCCCCGGCTACTTCGGAGCATTCCCGGGTCATGCCCGAAAAGTCCCATGTCCCAAGGATATTCACAGCGATGCGGTCCAGCGGACACGGTGCGTGACGCACATCCGGGCGTACCCTGAGCTGATCATCGGCACGTGGTGAAGGACAAGGCCATGAGCGCACTTCTTCCTCTACTCGTCGCGGCTCCGGCGGTCACCGGATTCGCCGGATACTTCGCGCGGGAGATCCGCGGCCAGCAGCCGCCGCCCGCCGCGACACCCACCGCCCCGCCGCCCGGTCGTCTCCGGGTCGAGTACTTCGACGTGGCTGAGCTCACCAGCACCGATGCCAAGGGCTACATCCGGCCCGTCGACCGGTACGAGGTGCAGCCGTGGGGCGTGTACCTGGCCCGCACCGTCGACCGGCCGCGT
The DNA here is from genome assembly GCF_053608525.1 of Nocardia sp. NPDC055029. Classification (NCBI taxonomy): domain Bacteria; kingdom Bacillati; phylum Actinomycetota; class Actinomycetes; order Mycobacteriales; family Nocardiaceae; genus Nocardia; species Nocardia sp. NPDC055029. The sequence goes on along the minus strand of NZ_JBSGVQ010000049.1, from coordinate 37,936 downwards.
GGCCGCTACGAGGAGTCCTGGCTGCTGCCCGGCCCCGCCGTCCGCGCCACCATCGCGCACGATCGCCGCGGTGACCACCGCAGCCACGACTATGTCCTCGACATCGTCGAGTTCGTCCAGGTCGGCCCCAAGCGCTGGAAGGCCACCGACTACTTCCTCGACATCGCCGTCCGCCGCGGCCGGTCGGCAACCCTGCGAGGCACGGCCGAGCTGCTGGCCGCCCACGCCGCGGGCCACGTCGACACCGCCCAGGCCGATCGCGCCTTCGAGCGGGCCGCGGCCGCCCTCGACGGCCTCGCCGCCAACGACCACGATGTCGAGCAGTGGCTGCGCTCGCGGGAGATCACCCTGACCTGGATGTGAGCGGGCAGGCCCGCTCACCGGTAGATTTTCCGGTCATGACGCAGGCATCCACCGTGCACGTGCATCCACCCAAGGTCGAGTACTTCGATATCGCGGCGCGGACGAACACCGATCCGAAGGGGTTCGTCCGGCCGGTCGAGGTCTACCGGGAGGAACCGTGGGGCCTGTACATGGGCCGCCACTCCGATCATCCGAACTTCCACTACCTGCAATCGTGGGTGCTGCCGGAGCTGTCGCTGCGCGCGACGAAATTCCACTACAACCCGGGTGTCGACCAGTGGCAGGACGTCTACGTCGACGTCGGCGCGTTCACCAGGGAATCGGCCACGCTGTGGAAATCGGTCGACCACTACCTGGATCTGCTGGTGCGCACCGGTCGCGAGGTCGAGCTGGTCGACGTCGACGAATTGCTGGCCGCCCACGTCGACGGCCTGCTGGACACGGCGCAATGCCAGGCCGCGATCGCACACGCGACCGCGGCGATCGCCGGGATGGCCGCGCACGGCCACTCGCTAGAGGGCTGGCTCACCACCCTCGGTATGACCCTGACCTGGCGCTGAAACGACGAACCGCCCGGACCTTCGGCAGAAGGTCCGGGCGGTCGCCGATCGGATCAGCCGGCCGACAGGCTCGGGAACAGATCCGCCAGACCGCCGCCGCAGCCCGCGCTGCCGGTCGCGGCGGCCTCACCCACGGTGACGGTGATCGAGTCGCTGATCAGCAGCTGACGCGCCTCGAGCTTGTGCTGACCCGCTGTGGTGGGCTTCCAGGTGATGCTCACCGTGCCGGAGAGCAGCGACGGCGACACCGGGCTGCCCGGAATGTCGACACCGTTGTCGGTGAACTTCACCGAGGTCAGCCGGTCTACCTCGACGCTGGCGGTCAGCTTGTAACTGCACCCGACCTTGTGGTCGCTGCCCGCCACAGTCAGGTTGCCGACCCAGGCCGAGGCCTGCGGGGCGGCCAGCACGATGCTGGCGGCGACGGCGCCGAATGCGGTGATACCGAAGCCCGCACGGCCGAACCGACGATGATGTGTTGTCATACGCGCTACAACTTCCCTGTGAACCGAGTCACCGCCTGGTGACTCGGCACAATGTACACAGCGCGCGACGCCGCTCGGCCGCTTTTTGAAACATTGATGTTTAACAGATTGATCTCGGGTCAGACGCGCGCGTGAGCCCACTCGGTGACCACCGGATAGACGGCGTCGAACCACGGTTCCTTCACCGCGTAGTAGGCCTCGCCCGCCGCGTCACCGGCCTTGCCCGCGGCCGCCTGCTCGGCCTCGCGCTTGACCGTCAGGTACGCGTCCCTGGCGTCCGCGTCGGCGCGCAGCCAATCACGCAGGTCGAGCGCGAACCGCTGTCCTGGCGAATCCTGCACGCGCAGATGGATGTTCGCCGGGCGCGCGGGATCGGCGTTGCCGTGCAAGCGCTTTCCCCAGCGAGCCAGGTCGGTGCCGTCGGGGTCACCGGGTGTCGGCTTCGGGTTGTCGTGGGTGGCCTGGGGCGCGAGCGGGAACCCCGCGCCGGCGAGCGCCTCGGCCAGCGACTCGGCGGTGGTCATATCGGCCACCGTCACCTGGATATCGATGATGTCCTTGGCGGGCAGGCCGTGCACCGCGGTGGACCCGACATGGTCGATCCGCACCGCCGACGCGCCGCACACCAGGTGCAGCCGGGCGATGATCCGCCGCGCCTGGGCGCCCCATTCCGGGTCGGCGGGCACCAGGTGGTAGCCGGCCCTGGCACGCGTCCCTTCGCGCTGATTGCGTTCGAACGGCACCAGCCGGTCCGCCCACAGGGCCCGCACCTGTGCCTCGACGACCTCGGGGGCGCCGTTGTTGTCCAACCAGACATCGGCGACCGCGTGCCGCTGCTCGTCGGTGGCCTGCGCGGCGATCCTGGTCCGCGCGTCGGCCTCGGCGACCCCGCGATGTTCCACCAGCCTGCGCAGCCGGGTCTCGACCTCGGCGCCGACGACAAGGACCAGCTGCATCAGCGGCGCGAGCCCGTTCTCCACCAGCAGCGGAATGTCTTGCACGACAATCGCGTCCGCGGGCGCGGCGCCGATCAGCTCGGCGGTGCGGGCACCGACCAGCGGATGGGTGATGGCGTTGAGCGTGCCCCGTGACTCGTCGTCGGCGAAGGCCACCGCGGCCAGCGCGGGCCGGTCCAGGCTGCCGTCGGCGGCGAGGATGCCCGCACCGAACGCCTCGACCAGCGCGGCCAGACCCGGCGTGCCAGGCGCGACGACCTCACGGGCGATCGCGTCGGAGTCGATCAGCACCGCCCCGCACTCGACCAGGGTCCGCGCCACTGTGGATTTACCCGCTCCCATGCCTCCGGTGAGGCCGATCCGCAACATGGCGCCCAGTCTCGCAGACGGCGTCGCGCCACGGTCCGCTCCGTCGGATTCTTTCCGACACGCCCACGCGCCGACCGGCGCAAAATCCGGGGCCGGGCGCGCCGGGTGGATTAATGTTCGCCGAGGCGAGAAGGCCAAGCTCCAGCTACCGAAGGATGATCATGGGCACCAGAGACCACCGGACGGCTCGCCACCGCCTGGGCATGCCCGGCGGTGTGCACTGCATCGAATACCCCGCCGTCGCAGCGACTCTCGCCGAATACCGACGCTCCTGGTTCACCGCCCTGGTCTTCCCCGCCAGACACAGTTTCGCCGCGATGCGCAAACGCCCCAGTATGGCCGCCGGTTACTGGGTGCCCGCCGCCGCGAGCTGATCCCTGCTCGGACAGCGCGGGCCCGGCGATCATCGCCGGGCCCGCGCGGCGTTCAGACCCCGACCAGCCCGCTCGGCGCGCGCCTGCTCCCCGGCTGCTGCGACGGCATCGCATTCGGCGGCACCGGATAGGGCACACCGTGCCCGAGGGTGCCCGCCGCGATGTTCGGACCGCACTGCACCGCCGCCGCGTCCGCCTTGGGACGCGGATCGGGCAGCACCGGCTTGGCGGAGTTCGGCGCCGCCGCGAAATCGAAGGTCGAGGTCATGTCGCCGGTGACGCCGCGCCGCCACGTGGTCAGGTTCGGCACCTCGACCCCGAACCGGGTTTCCAGCAACCGCAGCTGCGAGGTGTGGTCGAAGGTCTGCGAGGCGACCAGCCCACCGCGGCTGTAGGGCGAGACCACCAGGCACGGCACCCGGTAGCCGAGGCCGATCGGCCCGGCGATGCCGCCCGCCGCGGGCACCCGGTCCAGCGGCACGGTCAGGAACTCCCCTGCCGTACCCGGCGGCGGCGTCGGCGGGACGACGTGATCGAAGAAGCCGCCGTTCTCGTCGTAGCTGATGATCAGCGCGGTCTTCTCCCACACCGCCGGATTCGAGGTCAGAATGTCGAGCAGCTGCACGATCCCGACCGCGCCGAATGCCGCGGGCAGCGCCGGATGCTCGCAGTGCAGCACCGACGGCACCACCCACGACACCGCGGGGAGCGTGTTGTTCGCGACGTCGGCCTGGAAGTCGTTGGGGTACACCGGCGCGATGCCGCGCCGGGCCAGTTCGGAATTCGGGTCGGCGGCCTGGGTGAAACAGCCGATCATGCCGTCGAGGATCATCGACGACGCCGGTCCGGCATCGCGATTGCTGTAGACCTTCCAGCTCACGCCCGCCTCGGACAGGTTCTCCGGGTAGGTGCGCCAGCTGTAGACGTTCTTCGGGATGAGCAGCGGCGTCTCCACCAGCGGTCCGCCCGCCTGACCGTCGGGATCGATGGTGGCGCTGACCCAGTACAGCCGGTTGGGATCGGTCGGGCCGAGCACCGAGCAGTGGTAGTTGTCGCACAGGGTGAACGCCTGGGCCAGCTCGGTATGGATCGGAATGTCTTCCGGCAGGTAGTAACCCATCGCCGCGGGGGCGTTGGCCGGACCGACCGAGGCCACCGACATCGGCATCCACCCGTCGTTGCGTCCGTCGTTGAACGCCTTGTGCATGCCAGGCCAGGTGTGGTCGGGGTCGTTGATGCACTCGCCGTCGAGCGTGGCGCCCCGGGTGGTGTCGAGCCGGAACGGTTCGACAAAACCGTCTGCGGTGGGCCCGATTCCGGGCGACCAGCCGTACTGGCGCCACGATTCGGACGCCTCACCGAAACCACGCACTCCCGACAGGGTGCCGAAATAGTGGTCGAAGGACCGGTTTTCCTGCATGAGCAGGACGACATGCTCGATGTCGCCGAGCCCGCCCATCCCGGCCGGGTCGGCGGCGAAGGCGCGGTCGATGATCGGATTCGCCCAGGAGGCAAGCGTTCCCACGGCGCCGGCGGCCATCGCCTTGGCGAGGAACTGTCGCCGGTTGAGACCGGCGAAGGGACCAGAACTCATGTCGATGGAGCACCTTTCCCGAGCAGGGGATGGAGCAATCGCGCCGACACTACCCCACCGACCTGGGAAAAGGCCGAAGGCCCCGGTCCGTGTGGACCAGGGCCTTCGGTACTGCTCTACCCGAATCAGGCGTTGCCGGAGAGCTTCTCCCGCAGAGCCGCGAGCTGGGCGTCGCTGGCGAGCGAACCGCCGGCGGACTCGGCCGGGCCGGAGGAGGCCTGCGAGCTGCCACTCTCGGAGGAGTAGTTGCCCGAGGCGGGACCGCCGTTGGCGGCCTCGGCGGCAGCGTCGGCTGCCATCTTCTCCATCTGAGCGGTGTGCATCTTGTGGCGACGCTCGGCCTCGGCGTAGCGGCCTTCCCACTCTTCACGCTGCTTGTCGAAGCCCTCGAGCCATTCGTTGGTCTCGGGATCGAAGCCCTCGGGGAAGATGTAGTTGCCCGCATCGTCGTAGCTGTCGGCCATGCCGTACTTCGACGGGTCGAACTCGGCGTGGTAGTCCTCGTTCGCCTGCTTCAGCGACAGCGAGATCCGGCGACGCTCCAGGTCGATGTCGATGACCTTGACCATCGCGTCGTCGCCGACGGCAACGACCTGGTCCGGGACCTCGACGTGGCGCTCGGCCAGCTCGGAGATGTGCACCAGGCCCTCGATGCCCTCTTCGACGCGCACGAACGCACCGAACGGAACCAGCTTGGTGACCTTGCCCGGCACGATCTGACCGATCGCGTGGGTGCGGGCGAACTGACGCCACGGGTCTTCCTGGGTGGCCTTGAGCGACAGGGAGACGCGCTCGCGGTCCAGATCGACGTCGAGAACCTCGACGGTGACCTCGTTGCCGACCTCGACGACCTCGGACGGGTGGTCGATGTGCTTCCAGGACAGCTCGGAGACGTGCACCAGGCCGTCGACGCCACCCAGGTCCACGAAGGCACCGAAGTTGACGATCGAGGAGACCACACCCTTGCGGACCTGGCCCTTCTGCAGCTGGTGCAGGAACTCGGAGCGAACCTCGGACTGGGTCTGCTCGAGCCAGGCGCGACGCGACAGGACCACGTTGTTGCGGTTCTTGTCGAGCTCGATGATCTTGGCCTCGATCTCCTTGCCGACGTACGGCTGGAGGTCGCGGACACGACGCATCTCGACGAGCGAGGCGGGCAGGAAGCCACGGAGGCCGATGTCGAGGATCAGGCCGCCCTTGACGACCTCGATGACGGTGCCCTTGACGGCCTCGTCCTTCTCCTTGAGCTCCTCGATCGTGCCCCACGCGCGCTCGTACTGCGCCCGCTTCTTCGACAGGATCAGGCGGCCTTCCTTGTCCTCCTTGGTGAGAACCAGGGCCTCGACCGCATCGCCCACGGAAACGACCTCGTTGGGGTCGACATCGTGCTTGATGGAGAGTTCGCGGGAGGGGATGACGCCTTCGGTCTTGTAACCGATGTCGAGCAGGACCTCGTCACGATCGACCTTGACAATGGTTCCCTCGACGATGTCACCATCGTTGAAGTACTTGATCGTGGCGTCGATGGCGGCGAGGAAGTCCTCGGCGGAGCCGATGTCGTTGACGGCTACCTGCGGCGAGGTGACGGTGGTGGGCATATGTGGATTTGCTCCGGACGGATTGTGGTCGGTTGCGGACATTGGAACTTTCGGTACGCTGCGAGATCACCGCGACGAGGCGACGAAGGATACTGAGAAAGTATCGCACGGACCGCCGCACTTGCTGCTGATCAAACTCAGCACGGGCGACTCCGTCATCGGATACTGTACGCATTCAACCCCGGCGCACAGCGTTCCTCGAAAGACACTCGCGTGCCTCAGCGTACGCGACCTCGGTCCAGCCGGGCAAACCACCCCCCGCGCCACGCCGATACCCTGTTCACCGTGTCCGATGACGAACGCCACGCGCAGGCCAACGCGCTGCTGGGAACCACAGCGACCACCCGAACCAAGATCGGTTCCGCGGCCAGCGAGCGCGCGAGCAGGCGCTGGTGGGACGCCGATGCCGACCAGTACCACCAGACCCACGCCGACTTCCTCGGTGTCGACTCCCCCGGCGGCGAGTTCGTGTGGTGTCCCGAGGGCCTGCACGAGGGCGATATGGGCTTCCTCGGCGAGGTGACCGGCAAGTCCGTGCTGGAGATCGGCTGCGGTTCCGCGCCGTGCTCGCGCTGGCTGGCCGGTCAGGGCGCGCATCCGGTCGGCCTGGACGTGTCGATGGGGATGCTCGAGCGCGGAGTGGCCGCGATGGCGCAGGGCGGTCCGTGGGTGCCGCTGGTCCAGGCGGGCGCGGAGGCGCTGCCGTTCGCCGACGAGTCCTTCGACCTCGCCTGTTCGGCCTTCGGCGGTGTCCCGTTCGTCGCCGATTCGGCGCTGGTGATGCGCGAGGTCGCGCGGGTGCTGCGACCGGGCGGTCGCTGGGTGTTCTCGGTGAACCACCCGATGCGCTGGATCTTCCCCGACGATCCGGGCGCCGACGGCCTCGTCGCCCGGATCCCCTACTTCGACCGCACGCCTTATGTAGAGGTCGACGGCGACGGCGTTCCCACCTATGTCGAGCACCACCGCACCATCGGCGACCGTGTCCGCGAGATCGTCGGCGCAGGCTTGACCCTGCTCGACATCGTCGAACCCGACTGGCCGGAGTGGCTGGACCGCGAATGGGGCCAGTGGTCGCCGCTGCGCGGGGAAATCTTCCCCGGCACCGCCATCTTCATCACCGAGAAGCCGGGCGCCTAGAACTCGGGTAGGGCCGCGAAGCCGGATCGACCCCTCGACGATCCAGCGGGGCGCGCGGGTCAGTGCATGCGCACCAACAGGTCCCAGGGTTCCGGGCGCATCAGCTCGCCGCGAGATCCTCCAGCAGACCAGCCCGCGACGGCTCCCAGCCGAGATCCGTGCGCGCTGCGGTGGCGGCGGCGACCTGGTCGAGCATGAACGCCTCGACCATCACGCTCCAGTACTGCCGAGCGTCGGCGGGATCCCAGTTCTCGACCCGCGCGCCGGTGCGCTCGGCGACCACCTTCGCGGCATCGCGGACCGCGACCGATTCCTCGTTCGTGCCCAGGTAAACCGATCCGGCCGGCGCGCTTTCCACGGCCAGCGCGTAGAGCTCGCCGAGGTCGTCGGCGTGCACCGCAGACCACCGGTTGGAGCCGTCACCGAAGTGGCGGATCACGGAGCCGTCCGCACCCTCCTGCGGGCTCAGCAGCATCGGCACATAGCCCCGCCCACCGCCATAGACCAGACCGGGACGGATGCGCACCGTGCGCACACCGCGCTCGCTCGCTGCATCGGCGAGCAACTGCTCCACCGGCGGCCGCCAGGAGACGACCAGGGGCGGCGCGAACGCCGAGAGTTCGGTGGCCGGGACGTCGCCGGTATTGCCGTGCAGCCACAGGCCGCTGGTGTAGACCAGGGCCTTGCCTGTGCCGTGAAAGGCCGCAAGCAGCGCCTCGACGACGATGCCGTCCAGCTCGCCGGCGCGCTCGTCGTTGCTCGACGCGGCATGCACGGCGGCATCGACGGTCGCGGCGACGGCAGCCAGTGCGGCGGGGTCGAACAGGTCGGCGACAAGCAACTCGACGCCCTCGGGCGCCGGGCGGTCGGACGCGGTCACGGTACCGACAACGATGTGTCCGCGCCCGCGCAGTGCACGTGCCACCGCACTGCCGATGGTGCCCGAAACGCCGGTAACAAGAACTCGCATGGAGCGCTCCTCAACTAGATGCACGTTGATTTCTATCAACGTTAGAAATTGACTGTAGAGCCGCCGGACGGCAATGTCTATCCTTGTTAGAAATTGACCGAGGAGTAGCGACGTGCCCCGAGCAGGCAAACGGATCAAGGGAACCTCGGACGAACGCGCCGAGGCCCGCGAGCAGCTCCGAGCCGAACTGCTGGCCGCCGCGCGCTCGATCGCCGCGGAGTCCGGCGGCTTCGACGGCATCACCATGCGCTCGATCGCCGATCACGTCGGCTACACGGTGCCGATCGTCTACCAGTACTTCGCCAACAAGCGCGCACTGCTGGTAGAGCTTGTCGACGTCGGATTCACCGAGCTCGCCCACCATCTCGACCGCGCCGAGTGCCCGACGATCCAAGAACGCGAAGGCGGCCTGTTACCGGCGACCGCAGCCGCGTACTGGCAATTCGCCATGGCCGATCCGGACCTCTACCGGCTCATGCACACCCTGCCGGAGGTGCCCTTCGGCACTGCCGAAGCGCCCGCTCCCGCGCGTGCGTGCTTCGAAGCATTACGGCGGGCGGTCACCGCGGAAGCCGCCGACGGCAACCCCGAGTCGCGTGAGTGGGCGCACGACGCAGATGCCGCCGCCGATCTGCTCTGGGCGCACCTGCACGGGCTGGTCGGACTGGTACTCGACGGCCGTATCAAGGGCGGCGGGGAACGCGGTCGGATCCTCCTCGGCGACCTGACCCGCCTGTTCAGTCAGCCAGGGGCGCCCACGTCACGCTGAGCCGTGGCCTAGAACTCGGGCAGGGCCGCGAAGGCCGGGTCGACCCGTACGTTGGGCACGGTTTCGGCGATCCAGCGGCGGGCCCTGGTCAGGGCGTGATCGGGGAATACGGCGTCGAAACGGACGTCGTCGGACAGCAGATAGGGCAATCGACCGCGCAGACCCGGCGCGTACGGGTGGGGCGGGCACATCTCGGTGCGGTGGACCTGCGCGCCGATCGAGGACTCCCGTAGCCCGGGCACCCCGGTTTCGGGGCAGATGATCTGGAACACCGCGGAGCACCGATCCTTGGGCACCACGATCGACGCGGCGAAAACGAGCTCGCCCCGCGGGCCGGGCAATTGCGTCTTCTCCACCCGCAGCAGCGCGGGCAGCCGGTCGACCCACACCACGAACGCCTCGATCAGACAGCCGGTGCGGGCATGATGCTCGGCCAGCCGCCTGCGCAGCCGCGGCAGGTCGTGCAGCCGGGCCGGCAGGTCGGGCGTGCCGTTGACATAGGTCAACGCGACGACATCACGAGTGGCCGGATTCCCCCAGGTCGTGTTGTCCAACTGCTGCATTCCAGGAATGTCGAACGAGATGGGCACCGATCCAACTTACCGGCGCGGACCAGTTCGGTTGTCCCCGTACGGGGTAGAGCGCGTCGTTCAGGCCCGAACGCGCTCTTCGACCAAGTCGGCCTGCCACGATTCGTGACCGATCACCACCGCGCGGCAGCGCGGGGTGGCCAGGACGGCTGCCGGTGCTGCGCGGACATCCCTGATCCCGGGGTTTCGCCGTAGACTGGGTCGGTGCCGAGCGCTCTGGCCGACCGGGTGAGCCGCCTGGCCCGCGCGGATCATTCCGCCAAACGATTGCGTGAGCTCGTCTTGGCCGAGATTCGGCTGTCGATACCTTTCGCGGGCCATGTCTTCGCGCTCACCGACCCCGTCACCGCGGTCGCCACGGCGCCGCTCGCCGATGTCCCCGGGCTCGACATGTCCCGGCTGCCGGAGCTGATCCGGGCCCGCTACCTCACCCCGCTCAATCGCTGGGACACCCTGCGCGGCACCGGCGCCCGCTCCCTGCTCGACGCCACCGGCGGCGATCCGGACCGTTCACTGCTGTGGCGCACCGCCCAGCGCGAGCTCGGCGTCACCGACTCGGCCACGGTCACCTTCGCCGATCGCTATGGCTGCTGGGGTTTCCTGGAGCTGCTCCGCGTCGACGAATCCCCGTTCAGCAGAACCGAACTCACCGGCCTCACCGCGCTGACCGCCATCGTCACCACCGCCCTGCGCCGCACCATCGGCGCCACCTTCGTCGAATCCGACGCCCAGCTCCCGCCGCCGGGTCCCGCGGTGGTACTCCTCGACGACACCCTGCGCGTGCGCTCCCACACCGCGGCCGCCGCCGAATCCCTGCTCCGCCTGCTCCCACCCGACGAGCCGATCCCCCCGGTCCCCGCCTCCGTCTACAACGCGGGCGCCGCCCTCCTTGCCGCCGAAGCAGGCACTCCGATCGGCCCAGCGACCTCCCGCATCCACCTGGGCGGCAACCGCTGGATCACGGTGAAAGCCGATCGCATCGGCGACCACGACATCGCCGTAACCCTGGAACCGAGCACCGCCACCGAACGCCTCGACCTGTTCGCCCGTGCGCACGGCCTGTCCACCCGCGAATCCCAGGTCCTCACCCACCTCGCCACCGGCCTGGACCCCCGCGAACTGGCCGCCGAACTCGTTCTCTCCGAACAGACGGTCAACGACCACGTCAAAGCCATCCTCGCCAAGTCCGCCACCCGCACCCGACGGCGCCTCCTGTCCCGCGTGCTCGGCGTGGCGTGAGGGTGCTAGTCGCGCTTGGGTTTTCGGCCTGCCTGGTCGAGCGCAAGGCGGAGGGCGTACTCGATCTGGGAGTTGACGCTGCGCAGGTCGTCGGCCGCCCACTTGGCGATGGCCTCGTGGACGGCCGGGTCGAGCCGCAGCAGGATCTTCTTGGGTTCCTTCTTCGGCGCGGTCATGGCACCCGTCAGGCGTAGAGGGATCCGGTGTTCACGACCGGCTGGATGGCGCGGTCGCCACAGAGGACGACGAGCAGGTTCGAGACCATCGCGGCCTTGCGTTCCTCGTCGAGTTCCACCATGCCCGCGGCGGCGAGGCGGTCCAGGGCAAGGCCGACCATGCCGACCGCGCCCTCCACGATCTGGGTCCGCGCGGCGACGACCTGGGCGGCCTGCTGGCGGACCAGCATCGCCTGGGCGATCTCGGGGGCGTAGGCGAGGTGGGTGATCCTGGCCTCGATGACCTCGATGCCCGCGGTGAGGGTGCGCTCACGCAGTTCCACCGTCAGTTCCTCGGCCACCTCGGCGCCGTCACGCAGGCTGGTGCGGGCGTCGTCGTGCGCGTCGTAGGGGTGGGTGGTGGCCAGGTGCCGGACCGCCGCCTCGGACTGGGTCTCGACGTACTCCTCGTAGTCGTCGACCGCGAAGGCGGCCTTGAAGCTGTCGACCACCTTGTAGACGACGACGGCCGCGATCTCGACCGGGTTGCCGTCGGCGTCGTTGACCTTCAGCTTCTGGGTCTCGAAGTTGCGCACCCGCAACGAGATCGACCTGCGGTCGGTCAGCGGGACCACCGAGAAGAAGCCGGGCTCGGAGACCGAGCCGATGTAGCGGCCGAAGAAGGTGACCACCTTGGCCTCGTTGGGGTCGACGATGATCAGCCCGGTGGCGAGCAGCGCGACCACCAGCACGGCGATCACCGCGGCGACCGCGCCCGCCCAGGCCAGGGCGCCACCGCCGTGCTGCGCCGCGGAGATGAATGCCAGCACAGCGGCGGCACCGAACAACAGGGTGAACACGAGCCATCCCAGCAAGACGGCGAATCCGTTCATGCGGAATGCGGACCGCAGCTCCATGACATCCTCCAGATATCTGAGTGATATCACTAAGATAGTAGATGGAGGCCGCGGTCCACAAGCCCGGACAAGCCGCTAGCCGGTGGGCGCGATGTTGCGGTTGAACCGGAACATGTTGTGCGGGTCGTACTTCGCCTTCGCCGCGACCAGCCCGGCGTAGGTCCCGGGCGCGTATCCCGCTCGGGTCTGGGCCGCGTCCGCCGCCGCGCCCGCGCCGTAGAGGAAGTTGAGGCTGTGCCCGATAGTCCACGGCGCCACAGCTTCTCGCACCATGGCCAGTCCGGCGGGTGCGGCGTCACCCACTCCGGCGTCGGTGATCACCCGCACGGCGTACTCGGCCTCCCGGTGATCGACCGCCACGCCCGTGCCCCGGCGCAACGCCCCACCGAGGTGACGAATGTCGACGACCGCGTCCACCGGCCCACCGGGTGCGGTCAGGCCGCGCAGCGCGGCGAGCCCGTCGGCGGTGAGCTCCGTGAGCAGCGCGTTGGTGGCGGCGTAGGCGTGCGGGAAGTCCGGATCGCTGTGGATGGTGTGCGATTCGGTGTAGGGCATGGTGCGCACGGAGTCGCGCAGGCGCCCACCGATCGCCCGCAGCGGCGCGACCAGCTGTTCCCCCTCCTCGGCCGGGCCGTGGAAGGCGATGCGGATCGAGGCGACGTGCCTGCCGCGCAGCGGTTGCGGCACGGGCGGGATATCGGGGAAGGTGACCACGGCGACGGTAGAGGTGAGGGTGTCGGGCAGCGTCGCGGTCCATTCCCGCCACGTCTCCAGCGCGGTGTCGACCAGCGGGGTGTCGAAGATCAGCTGGCCACCGTAGACCTCGGTGACGGGGACGAGGTCGAGTTCCAGGCCGGTCACCACGCCGAAATTGCCACCGGAGCCGAGCACCGCGCCGAACAGTTCGTCGGCCGGGGTGAGCGTGCGCATGCGCCCGTCGGCGGTCACCAGGTCGATCGAGCGCACATGGTCCGCGGCATAACCGAATTCACGAGCCAGCAGGCCGAGGCCACCCCCGAGCACGTACCCGACGACGCCGACCGACGGCGAGGAACCGTTGAGCGGTGCCAGCCCGTGCCTGGCCGCGGCCTCGACCAGCGCACCCGCGCGCACCCCGGCACCGACGCGGGCCGTGCGGGCCCGCGGGTCGATCGAAAGGGCGTCCATTCGGCGGGTGGTGATCAGCACGCCACGATCCGCCGCCACCGAGAGGCCGTGCCCGGTCGCCTGCACCGCCACCGGAAGTCCCTGCCGGGCAGCGTATTCCACCGCCGACCTGATGTCCTCGGCGTGGACCGCCCCGACGACCAGCGCGGGACGGTGGGTGTAGGCGGTCTGGAATCCGGCGACCTCCTCGGCATAACCCGCGTCGCCGGGCGTGAACACCGGGCCGGTGACACGGAGGGATTCGATGGTCTGCGATGCGTTCTCGGTCATGCCATCGACTGTGCCGCCGCGCCAATCAGAAGTACAACAGATAGTTCTTCTCACTGCGATAACAGATCATTATGCCAAGTACCTAGAATGGCCGGATGGAACTGCGGCAACTCCGGTACTTCGTCACTGTGGTGGACGAGGGCGGCTTCACGCGGGCGGCCGAGCGTCTGCACCTCACGCAGCCGGGCCTGAGCGCCCAGATCAGGCAGCTCGAGCGTGAGCTCGGCCAGCGACTGCTCGACCGTGGCGCCCGCACCGTGACACCCACCGAGGTCGGGACCGCCGTGCTCGAACACGCGCGGGCCGCCCTGGCCGCGGCCGACCGGATCGGCGAGACCGTAGAGGAATTCACCGGGCTGCTGCGCGGGCACGTGCGGCTCGGGGTGATCTCCGGCGCGGCCACCGAGGAATTCGATGTCGCCGGCGTGCTCGCCGACTTCCACCACGACCACCCGCGGGTCGGCATCAGCCTGACCGAGGACACCGCCGAGCGGATGCTGGCCGCACTCGAACGCGGCGAACTCGACATCGCCCTGGTCGGATTGACCGGCGCCGCACCGAATCCCGGCATCGGCCTCGAGGTGATCCTGGAGACGCCACTCGTCGCCGCCGTCGCGCTCGGCGCACCGGACCCCGCCGAGTCGGCGGGCACGATCACCCTGGCGGCGTTGGCCGATCGGCGGCTCATCTGCCTGCCGACCGGGACGGGCCTGCGCGGGGTCTTCGAACGCTCATGCGCCGCAGCCGGTTTCACCCCACACATCGCCTTCGAGGCGGCCGCTCCCCCCTTGCTGCTCCGGCTGGCCGCCCGGGGCCTCGGCACCGCGATCGTCCCCGCGCTCACCCCCGCCGAGGCGACCGCGTTCGGCGTGCGCGCACTCGCCATCGTCGAACCACGAATCCACGGCCGCCTCGCCATCGCCTGGCGCACCGACCGTCCCGGCGGCCCGGCGGCGAAGGTGCTGCTCGGCCAGCTGCGGATCGCGCTCGGGCAGCGCGCCACCGGGTGAATCGCCGCCACACCACCGCATACATCACGCCACCGGATCGACCCCATCAGTGCGAACGCGGTCGTATCGCCGGTGGCCGGTTCGGCGAACCGTCAGCGACGACCCCGGACCGCTTCGGTGGGCGGCACTAGGACCGGCGGAGGTGCCCGGTGGCCGACGCGCACGCTTCGACGTACCCACGCACCAGCCGACGATGGTCGTCGTGCCGCCAGGCCAGGGCGAGTTCGGCCGGGCTCAGACCGGTCACCGGCCGGGTCACCACACCGTCGTGCGCGATCAGCGGCGCGTTGCCCGTGGCGACAAGGACCACGCCGTCCCCGTTGACCAGGGCTTCGTAGGTCTCCTCGGTGCTCGACACCTCGGCTCCGATGACCGGCGGATGCCCGGCGCGTTCGTCGAGGGCGAGCCAGTAGTCGCGCAGCACACCCGCCGTGCGCGGTAGCGCCAGGAAGGGCTCACCGAGCAGCTCGGTGAACGCGATGCTGTCCCCGGTGGCGAGCGGGTGGGTTTCCGGGAGGGCAACGAGCCTCGGTTCCGTGGCGACGACCAGCCATCGGTAGCGTTCGTCATCGGCCAGCGGCAGCCAGACGAAGGCGACATCGGCCGAACCGTCGGCCAGGCCTGCCGTCGGATCGTCCCAGCCGACTTGGCGCAGAACGGTTTTCGCGGCCGGGAACGCGGTGGCGAATCGAGAACGCACCGCGGGCAGGATGCCACGACCCGGGCTGGTACTGATGCCGATCGACAGCACGGCACGCGCGGCGGCCTTCGCCGATTCGACGGCGGACTCCGCCGTTTCCCACGCGCCGATGACCCGGCGCGCCTCGGGCAGCAGCGCCTCGCCGACGGGCGTCAGCGCGACCGAGCGGGTGTCACGCACGAACAGTGCCGCACCCAGCTGACTTTCCAGCTTGCGAATCTGCTTGCTGAGCGCGGGCTGCGAGATGTACAGCGCCTCAGCGGCGGCGGTGAAGTTCAACTGGTCGGCGACCGCGACGAAGTAGCGCAGGTCGCGCCCGTGCACATCCATAACCCTTGGTTATCACAAGGGGTCTTGGACGGCATCCCGGCGTGGCGGAAGTATCGACGGCGAAACACCAACGGACAGAGGAGAATCTGATGAGCATCCCGCAGATCTGGCTGGTCACCGGTGCGAGCAGCGGCTTCGGTCGCGCGATCGCGGAGGCGGCGATCGCGGCGGGCGACACGGTCGTCGCCGTGGCCCGCCGCACCACGGCACTGGACGATCTGGTCGCCGCGCACCCCGATCAGCTCGAGGCCATCGCCCTCGACGTCACCGACACCGCGCGCATCGACGCGGTGGTCGCCGATGTGGTGGCCAGGCACGGGCGCATCGACGTCCTGGTCAACAACGCGGGCCGCACCCACGTCGGCGCGGTCGAGGAGACCACCGACGCCGAATTGCGCGGATTGTTCGACCTGCACGTCTTCGGCCCCGCCGCCCTCACCCGCGCGGTGCTGCCGCACATGCGCGCCCAGCGCAGCGGTGCGATCGTGATGATGAGCAGCGTCGGCGGGCAGTTGTCGTTCGCGGGCTTCTCCGCCTACAGCGCGACGAAATTCGCGCTGGAGGGGCTGTCGGAGGCGCTGGCCGAGGAGGTGGAGCCCTTCGGCATCAAGGTGCTGATCGTCGAACCGGGCGCCTTCCGCACCGGCCTGTTCGGTCCCGGCGCCGCCGCGTTCAGCGCCGAGAGCGACCTCTACGCCGACACCGTCGGCCCGACCCGCCGGATGGTCGAGGGCGGCAACGGCACCCAGCCCGGTGATCCGGCCAAGGCCGCGACCGCCATCCGCGCCGCCCTGGCCGCCGACAAGCCCCCGCTGCGTCTGCCGCTGGGCGCCGACTCGGTCGACGCCGTACTCGCCCACCTGGATGCGGTCCGCGGCGACGTCCTCGCCTGGGAATCCATCACCCGCGCCACCGATTTCGACGGCACATAGCGGTGGTGGCGCTGTACTTCACCCCGCCCGGCCACCCGTGCGGATCGCCGACAGAGTGGCGCTGTCCCGCCGCGCCCAGCCGACACGGGCCGGACCATCGCGGTCCGGCCCGTTCGCGTCATGCCGGGATCGGAGCTTCCTGCGGCGCGGACGATCCGCGCGCCGGAACGCGTCCCGCCACTTCCCTGACGATCAGGTAGATCGGAAACGCGATGGGCGACAACAGGATCGTGCCGACCAGGAGCGGCGCCATCAGCAGCGGATGGATGCCGCGGTCGCGGCTGTCGAGGTAGATCCAGCGACCGAGGAACAGGTCCCAGGCGATGATCTGGGCCCAGAGTGCGGTCAGGACGGCGGGGTCGGCGACGGCGTCGGTGATCGCGGGCAGGGACGGTGAAGTCACCAGGGACCACATCGCGCCGAGGACCGGAACGGCGACGATCGCCCAGATCACCAAGGGCACCAGGGTGATCCACGGTGAGCCGATGATCGTGCGGGTCCAGCGCCAGGTGGGGGCCAGGATCATCAGCGCCCAGAACGGGACGGTGACGAAGAAGGACAGGTCGAACAGCGTGCTCATGCGGTGACTACCTTTCGGGTGCCGATCGCGCTCGCGACCGAGATCAGGGCGCCGGCGACGACGCCGGTGAGAATCGCGGCGGCCACGGTCAGGGTGGCCTGGTCGGGGTGGATCAGCGGCTGCCCGCGCAAGGCCTGCCAGGTGACCAGCGCGAGCACCGCCGCGTAGCCGGCGGCCATGGTGACGACCAGGCCGACCCGCACGCGCAGTACCCGCAGCAACGGAATCCGTGGTGCGAGGATGACCAGCAGCGCGGCGAACAGCGGCAGCGCCTGCAAGGCGTGCATGCCGAAGAAGTGCGGGATCCGCAGGTCACCGGCGGTGGTGCTCCACCCGGTCACCGGCATGCCCGGTGTGCCGTCGGGCGCGCCGACGGTGTGCGCGCCCGCGATGTCGGCCACCCCGGATTCACGGTTCGGCATCAGATTGCCCAGCGCCAGGCCGACCAGCGTGATCGCCAGGCCGAGCCGGATCGACCAGGTGGTCGCCGCGTCCCCGATTCTGGTCAGCGAGAGCTGCGCGGCGACGACCATGGTGGCGAGAAAGAGCACGATGATGGTGCTGCCCATGATGATCCACAGCACGGCGTCGAAACTCGTTGTCATGTTGTAGTGACTGCGGGTGCCGCGCACCACCTGGCCCACGATGATCAGCTGTTCGATCGTGCCCGCGACGACGATCACCGTCGCCATCCACCAGGTGAGCCGGGATGCCCTGGGCCGCAACGAGATCAGCCACGCCAGCGCGACGCTGTAGAGCACGAACGACACCGCGAACTTGGTCGGCTTGAACCACGCGGTCGACCCCGTGATGACCCGGTCGTCGACCAGCATCCCGACCACGGCGACGACGGTGAGCACGGCGTTGCCCGCGGCGAACCAGAGCAGCGGGCGATGCAGACGAGCCTGCCGCCGCGGCAGCGGATCGAGGGTTGTGAGGGCAGTCATGGTAAATCTCCCAAGATAGATAGCTGTACTATCCGTTATGGATAGCTAGACTATCCGCTACAGCGAAGGCGAGCAAGGGGAGCGCGGAAAACGGAGGTTGAACTGTGCGGATCTCGGAGTTGAGCGAGCGCAGTGGTATCGCGGTGGCGACGATCAAGTACTACCTGCGCGAGGGCCTGCTGCCCCCGGGCGAACGCACCAGCCCGAACCAGGCCAGCTACGGCGAGGACCATCTGCGCAGGCTGCGGCTGGTGCGCGCGCTGATCGAGGTGGGCGGGCTGCCCGTGGCCACCGTCGGCGAGGTCCTAGCCGCCGTCGACTCCCCCGACCTGCCGCTGTTCAGCCTGCTCGGCGTGGTCCAGGACAGCATCTCCGCCCCGGTACCGCCCGCGGCCGACGCGGAGTGGGAACGCGCCTCGGCGACCGTGCGCGCGGAGATGGATCGGCGCGGCTGGGACAGGAAACCCAGTCCCGAGGCGATCGACACGCTGACCTCGGTGCTCGTGCGGCTCGCGCAGCTGGGCTACGCGGACTGGGGCGAAACAGCCCTGCCCAGCTATTTCGACGGCGCGCGGGTGATCGCGGAGAACGATGTGACGACCGCGCTGGCGGCGGGCGGACGCGACGACATCATCGACGCGGTCGTGGTGCTGACCCTGCTCGGCGACACCGCACTCGCCGCCATCCGCCGCATCGCCCAGGCCCAGGTCTCGCTGGAAATGCTGAACAACCCCCAGGAATGAGCAACGGCCCCGCGGAATCTCGCGGGGCCGTCGTCGTCCGAGCTTTCAGAGCAAGCGCGACAGGAATGTCTTCGTGCGCTCGTGCTGCGGGTTCGCCAGCAGCTCACGCGGCGGACCCGATTCCACGACCACACCGCCGTCCATGAACACCAGTTCGTCGGCGACCTCGCGGGCGAAGCCCATCTCGTGGGTCACCACCACCATCGTCATGCCCGAATCGGCGAGCTCGCGCATGACGGTGAGCACCTCACCGACCAGCTCGGGGTCCAGTGCCGAGGTCGGCTCGTCGAACAGCATCAGCTTGGGATCCATCGCCAGCGCGCGTGCGATGGCCACGCGCTGCTGCTGACCGCCGGACAGCTGCGCGGGGTAGGCGTTGCGCTTGGCCGAGAGCCCGACCCGTTCCAGCAGTTCCTCGGCCCTGGCGATCGCCTCGGTCTTGCGGATGCCACGCACCTGGGTGGGCGCCTCGATCACGTTCTCCAGCGCGGTGCGGTGCGGGAACAGGTTGAAATGCTGGAACACCATGCCGATGTCGCGACGCTGGATCGCGGCATCGCGCGGATGCATCTCGTAGAGCTTGCCGTTCTTCTCCCGGTAGCCGACGAGCTCGCCGTCGACGTACAACCGGCCTGCGTTGACCTGCTCGAGGTGGTTGATGCAGCGCAGGAACGTCGACTTGCCCGAGCCGGACGGCCCGACCAGGGTCAGCACCTTGCCCCGCTGCACCTCGAGGGAGATGCCCTTGAGCACCTGCAACGCGCCGAAGTTCTTGCACACCCGATCGGCCAGCACCATCGGCGGTGCGGCCACTTGTGGTTCGGTCATTTCGCCTTCACCGCCGCCTGCGCCGTGGCCAGTTCCTCGAGCTGCTTGGCCGTCAGCTGCCGGGTGGCACCGCGCGAGTAGTAGCGCTCCAAGTAGTACTGCCCGACCATGAGCACGCTGGTGATCGCCAGGTACCAGGTGGCACAGACGAGCAGCAGCGGGATCGGCTGGAAGTTCACGCCGTAGATGTCACGCGCACGGCCGAACAGGTCGGTGCTCAACGGGATCGCGGTGACCAGCGAGGTCGTCTTGAGCATGCCGATCAGCTCGTTGCCGGTGGGCGGGATGATCACCCGCATGGCCTGCGGCAGCACGGTGCGGCGCATGGTCTGCGTCCATGACATGCCCAGCGCCACCGAGGCTTCGCGCTGCCCCTCACCGACGGAGTTGATGCCGGCGCGCACGATCTCGGCCATATAGGCGGCCTCGTTGAGGCCGAGGCCGAGCACCGCGAACAGGAACGCCGCCTGCAGGTTCTGCACGTCGAACTCGAAGAACTGCGGACCGAACGGCACCCCGAGGTGAATCTGCTTGTACAGCGAGGGCACCAGGCCCCAGAACACCAACTGCACGAACACCGGGGTGCCACGGAAGATCCACAGGTACACCCACGCGGTGGTGCGCAGCACCGGGTTCGGGGACAGGCGCATTACCGCGAGCACCGTGCCGAGGCCCACCGCGATCGCCATCGCGAGCACGGTGAGCTGCAGGGTGACGATCGCGCCCGCGACGATCCGGGTGTCGAAGAGGTACTTGCCGTAGGTGTCCCACCGGTAGGCGGGATTCGTCGCGGCTCCGTAGACGAACAATCCCACCAGGATCAGGATGATTGCCGCCGCGATCCAGCGGCCCGGCCTCCGCAGCGGGACCGCTTTGATCGGTTCGGGTTCGGTGCCCGGTCCGGGCACCTCCACCGTTGTGTCCTTCTCGGTCACGTCAGCTCACTGCGCCGTTGATCACCGAGGTCTTGATCTGACCCTCCTGGACGCCCCAGTTGGTGGTGATCTCGCCGTACTTGCCGTTGTCGATCAGGTGCTGCAGCGCCTTCTGCAGGGCCACGGCCAGCGGCGAGCCTTTCTGCACGGCCCAGCCGTAGGGCGCGGAATCGAACAGCGGGCCCGCGGCCTCGATCTTGCCCTCGCTCTGCTTGATGGCGTAGGCGGTGACCGGCGAATCGGCCGACATCGCGTCGACCTGACCGAGCACCAGGGCGTTGGTGGCCGCGCTCTGCTCGTCGAAGGCCTTCATTTCGATGGCGGGCTTGCCCTCGGCGACGCACTTGGCGCTCTTGGCGGGAATCTCGTCGGTGTGCTCGACCGTAGTGGCCTGTACGGCGACTTTCTTGCCGCACGCATTGTCGGGATCGATGGCTTTACCGGTTTGCTGGGCCCACTGGATGCCCGCGGAGAAATAGGTCGTGAAATCGACCTGCTGTTCGCGTTCACGCGAATCGGTGATCGAGGACATACCCACGTCGTAGGTGCCCGCCTGAATCGCGGGAATGATCTTCTCGAAGTTGGATTCGACGTAGTCGACCTTCAGTCCGAGGGTGGTCGCGACCGCGTCGAGCAGGTCGACGTCGAAACCGACGATCTTGCCGCCGGCGTCCTTGTACTCGTTCGGCTGGTAGGGCACATTGACGCCGACGACGATCTTGCCTGCCTGCTTGACCTTGTCGGGGACGGCCGCGGCGAGCGCGTCGACCTTCTCCACCGACACCTTCGTCACCGTGGAGGTATCACCCTCGGTGTTGGTGGTGCAGCCACTCAGCACCAGGGCGCCACCGGCGACCGTACAGAGCAGCCGCACGGCGCCGCGGCCGAGAACAGTTCGAACAGACAAAGGAGCCTCCACATTTCACGTCGACGCCGGCCACGTGTCAGCGCCTGTTTGGCAATGTATGCGAACCGGACACAGCGTGGTGCGACAGTAACCGAAGATTAATCAGCCAATGTGAAAGGGGTCCCTTCACCTGCGGTGCACGCGGGCTCTGACCTGCTCGGTGAATTCGCTGGTGGAAGCCAGACCACCGAGATCCGCGGTCGCGATTCCGGCCGCCAGAGTAGCGGCGACGGCACGAGTGATCCGGTCCGCCGCGTCGTCGAGTCCGCGGTCGTCGTGGCGAACGGCCAACCACCGCAACAACATCGCCGACGACAGCTGCAGTGCCGCCGGATTGGCGCGGTTGCGTCCGGCCAGACCGGGCGCGGCCCCGTGCACGGCCTGTGCCATCGCCTTGGTGTCCGAACAGTTCAGCGACGCGGCCATGCCGAGCGAGCCCGCCAGCTCGCCCGCCAGATCGGACAGGATGTCACCGAAGAGGTTCTCGGTGACGATCACGTCGTACTCGCCGGGCGCGCGGACCAGGTGCGCGGCCATCGCGTCGACGTGCTCGTCGTCGACCCGCACGTCCGGGTACTGCGCGGCCACCTCGTAGCACACGTCGCGGAACAGGCCGGTCGTCATCGGCAGCACATTCGCCTTGTGCACCACGGTGACTCGCTTGCGCCTGCCCCGCGCCAGCCGCAGCGCCTGATGCGCGATCCGCTCGCACGCCTGCCGGGTGATCACCGCCACCGCCATCGCCACATCGGGCGTCGGCCGGAACTCCCCCGACCCGGCGAACATGTTGCGGTCGGCGTAGAAGCCTTCGCTGTTCTCGCGCACGATGACCAGGTCGATGTCCGGTGCCGTCGACCGCACCCCGGCGAACGCCACCGCGGGCCGGATATTGGCGTAGAGGCCGAGCCGCTTGCGGATCACCCCGCCCGGCGCGACCCGCATGTCCGCGGGATAGGACGCGTTGTCGTGGGGGCCGAGGATCCAGGCATCGAGGTCCTCGAGCGCGCGCAGCGTCTGCTCCGGCAGCGGGTCGGCGCAGGCCGCGATAGCCTCGTGGCCCATCAGCAGCGGCACCCACTCCACCGGCCCGAGTCCCGCCGCGCCGATCGCCTCGTCGACGACAGCCCGCGTCGCGGCGACCACCTCGGGGCCGATTCCGTCACCGTCGATCACACCGAGCCGCAGGCTCGCCTTCGCACCGTTCACACCCCCATCCTCGCGCCTGTCGGGGCCGACCTGACCACGGGGACACGCCACAGCGACTACTTTCTGCAGATCATGGTGCAGTCGGTGGAGTTGCTCCTGGACGAAGACAGTGAGGCCGAGGTCCGCAGACAGTGGGCGGTGCTGGTGCAAGCCGGCCTCGGCAGCCCCCGTGGCACCGTCCATCGGCCACATGTGACGGTAGCGGTGGCACGCGAGATCTGGCCGCGGATCGACCGCGCGCTGGCCGGGATCGAGTTCCGGCCGCTGCCGATCCGGCTGGGCGGGCTACTGGTCTTCGGGGCGCGCAGGCCGATCCTGGTGCGGCCGGTCATCGTCACCGCGGACCTGCTCGACCTGCACCGCCGCGTCTATGACCTGGTCCAGCCCTGCCCCGGCATCCCCGCGACGATGCGGCCCGACGCATGGACACCGCACGTGACCCTGGCCCGCCGGATGCCGCCGGACCGACTGGGCGACGCTGTCTCGGCGGTGGCCACCGACCACGATTTTCCAGCCGTTGTGGTGGGCATTCGCCGCTGGGACGGGGAGGCGCGACAGGAGCGCATCGTGGTCGGTGGAAGATAGAGAGACGCCACGGCGTTACAGCCGGGGACACCGACAAGGAAGGGACGTCATGGCCACCCAGACGCTGACCCAGCAGAACTTCGACGAAGTCATCACCGGAAACGACGTGGTCCTCGTCGATTTCTGGGCAGAGTGGTGCGGTCCGTGCAAGAGCTTCGCACCGACTTTCGAGAAGGCCTCCGCGCAGCACACCGACGTGGTGTTCGGCAAGGTCGACACCGAGGCAGAGCAGGGACTCGCCGCCGCGGCGAACATCCGGTCCATCCCGACGATCATGGCCTTCCGCGAAGGCGTGCTCGTGTTCGCCCAGCCGGGCGCGCTGCCGCCTGCCGCGCTCGAGGACCTGGTCACCCAGGTGAAGGGCCTCGACATGGACGAGGTCCGCAAGCAGATCGCCGAGCAGGCCCCCGCCGCCGAATAGGCGCGACGAAACGTCAAGGGCCCGTTCACCTTTGGTGAGGCGAACGGGCCCTTTGTGCTCTCCGGAATCAGCCGGCGAGCAGGTTGACGCAGGCGATCATGGCGCGCACGGTCGATTCGGCGCCGTCGCCGGCCATGGCAGCGGCCCAGCCGCGCCTGCCGTTGAACTCGCACTGCACGAAGGTGGCGGTGCCCTCGGTGGTGCGGCGCTGGTGGAACTGCAGGATCTCGAGGGGGTAGCCCTCGTCGTAGAGCGCCGAGGTCATGGCGGCGACCGGGCTACCGGTCGCGATGACGGTGCGCAGGTGATCGGCGAATTCCAGGGTCGCGGTGAAATCCGTTCCGGAACAGGTGAATTCGCCGAGGACGATCGGTCCGTCGATCCGGGCGTACCGGTCGAGGAACTGGGCGGGAGTCAAGTCGGTGGTCTCGGCGCGCAGCCCCTTGGGGGCGGCGTCGAACAGGGCACGGTCCAGTGTCAGCAGTGTCATTGCAGGTGAGGTCTTCCCGAAGATCGTCTTCGTTGGCAGTGGGACCAGCAGAACAATGAAAATCAGCCCGCAGCGAGGGGGCCGGTCCGAATCAGACCCCGCTACGGCGGGTTACTACGAGAAGAATCTGCCGTGTGGCTGCCTGCGCGGTCTGCGCAGCAGCGGCCGCGCGGTCGCGGTCAGCGACAAGCAGCGCGGCAAAGCGGTCGGCGGGATTCGGCACGAGTTCGACAATAGGGCGATCGTCGCGAAACCGCAACCTACTTACCGGCTCGACGTGTCTACCCGTGAGTACCATCACCGCAGCTCAGCGCCTACTCACTCCGCGCCGGTACCGTGAACGCATGGGTACGGTCTTCGCGATGACGATCCCAGGGCTGGCGATCCTGCTGATCCTGCTCGCGCTGCTCGAGGTGGTGGTCAACCGGCTGACCGGCACGCGCGTGCTGCCGTGGACGCGCAAACGCACAGGGCCCGCGGTGGCGGCGACCGGGTTCGAGCACCTCACGGCGATGTTCCAGGGGTCCAAGCAGCACGAGTTCGAGCAGCGGCAGAGCACGCTGATGCACCGGGAGACGCCGTCGGAGGGCGCGCCGCCACGGGATGAGGTGGATCTGGCGGGTGGGTCGGCCAGGTTGGTCGCGCGCGAACGCTAGCGGTCGCCGCCCAGTCGCTCGACCGAACCGAGTGCCCGAGCCGAACCGTCGACGTCCACCTGCAGGCGCAGGCTGCCGGGCTGCAGACTGGTGCGCAGCACGACCTTGTCGCCCATCATCACCGGGCCGACATGCTCGACGATCGCCCGGTACGGCAGTTCGTGGTGGTCGGGCTGGGCGGCGAGGGCTTCCTCGACCGCCTCCCAGTAAACGGCGTTGTTGACGTGGCCGAGCCGGTCCACATCGGTCACCCGCAGCGGGAACGACACCGCCTCCGCGGCGACGCCGTTGAGCTCGGTGAGCGCGGCGCGCCAGCGCAGCCGATGCTCGGTGGTGCTGGCCAGCATCGGCGCCATGAACGCGTCGCTCATCCGCGCCGGGCGCCCCGCCACCGGGTCGATGTGGATCAGGAACGCGGCGGCCTCGATGTGCCCGCCCCGCTCCCCCTTGAGCTGAATCCGCATGTCGCACCAACGATTCGACAGCGCGTCGGCCCAGCGGCGTAGGTGCACCCGGTCACCGAACATGATGGGTTCGTAGACGTCGATGACGGTGCGCCGCACGATCCACGCCTGGTGCGCGTCGCCGTCGGCGACGGCGTCGAGATGATCGAACCCGATGTCTTGCAGATACCGCGCCACGGCGTCCAGGCGCAGCCGGTCGTTGCCGTCGGTGTCCCCGAGGCGCACCGGCCACGACACCGCGAAGGCCTGCTCGATATCGGGGCAGTCGGGCAGCGGGGTCGCGATGACGTCAGTGGTCATGTGTCCGATGCTGCCACATTCCGCCGCTGCCGCTGCCCGGCGCCGAGGCGTTTCGCGCCGCCGGAATCAGCCGCGTTCGGCGGCGGACTTGATCCCCTCGACGTGGGTGGTCCACATCCCGCGCGCGTGCTCGGCCTCCGCCTCGGTGGCGTTGTTGTCCTGACTCAGCGACAACCGCGTGGTCGTGTCGTCCCCGGTGAGTTCGTAGGTGAGCGTGTGATAGTTCTCGGGCAGGTCGTCCTGGCCGCTCAGCGGGCTGTAGTGGGTGACCTTCAGCAACCGGCCCGGCTCGACAGCGAGAATCTCCCCGCGGTCCTCGTAGGGCTTGCCCTCGTACTCGCCCTGCCACACGATCGGGCTACCCGGCTGCCAATCGGTGCGTACCTCGGCACCGAACATGAACCGGCGGATCTGCTCCGGGTCGGTCAGCACGTCCCATACCCGCTGCGGAGAGGCGCTGATCTCGGTCTGCGCGGTCGCGACGAATCCGGTCATGATGCTCAACTCCTTCGGTCGACCACCCCACACTACGACCGCGCGACCCCCGCGTCTTGGACAAAGGCGCCAGGCTCCTCGGCGGTGTTTTACGGTTCGTGGACGCTCCGCGAGTCGCCGCCGGGAAACGGCGGGCGCGC
Organism: Nocardia sp. NPDC055029; assembly: GCF_053608525.1. NCBI lineage: Bacteria > Bacillati > Actinomycetota > Actinomycetes > Mycobacteriales > Nocardiaceae > Nocardia > Nocardia sp. NPDC055029. The sequence continues at coordinate 11,751 of NZ_JBSGVQ010000049.1, read as the reverse complement.
GTTACGGTCGCCGCGCTCGACCCATTGTTACCCGCGCGAAAGGATCAATCGACATGGCATTCGAAGTCAACGGAGCTATCGGCGACCACTACAACGAGGCTGGTGGCGTGTCGAGCCCACTGGGGGAACCGACCTCGGATGAGCGGGACGCACCCAACGGTGGCAAGTTCCAGGAGTTCACCGGCGGCGTCATCTACTTCACGCTGCCGACGGGAGCCAAGACCGTGTACGGCGCCATCCGGCAGGCGTGGGAAGCCGAGGGCGGCGCGGGTGGCCGACTCGGCTACCCGACCTCCGACGAGCAGGACATCGACGGCGGCAAGATCAGCCACTTCGAGAACGGTTCGATCAGCTACTCGATCGCCGACGACGCGGTGACGGTCAACGCCTGACCAGCGTCCCGTTTCCCAGCCACTGTGGGCACCGATCCTGAGCGGTCGGTGCCCACAGTGCCGAGTAGGCCACGTCAGTGCGCGGCCGCGTCCCAGCTGCGGCCGGTGCCGACGGACACCGTCAGCGGCACCGAGAGTTCGATGGCCGAGGACATCTGTTCGCGGGCAAGGGCTTCCAGCGCCTCGCGTTCGCCGTCGGCGACCTCGAAGACGAGTTCGTCGTGGATCTGCAGGAGCATCCGCGAGCGCAGGCCTGCCTCGCGCATGGCGTTGCGCACATTGATCATGGCGACCTTGATGATGTCGGCGGCGGTGCCCTGGATCGGGGCGTTGAGGGCCATCCGCTCGGCGGCCTCGCGGCGCTGACGGTTGCTGGAATCCAGGTCGGGCAGGTAGCGGCGGCGACCGAACAGGGTTTGGGTGTAGCCGACCTTGCGGGCCTGCTCGACGACCTCGGCCAGGTAGTCACGGATGCCGCCGAAGCGGTCGAAGTAGACGTCCATCTGCTCCTTGGCCTCGGCGGTGCTGATCTTCAGCTGCGCCGAGAGGCCGTAGGAGCTCAGACCGTAGGCCAGACCGTAGGACATGGCCTTGATCCGGCGGCGCATCTCCGGGTTCACCTCCGACAGCGGGATGTCGAAGGCCTTGGACGCGACGAAGGTGTGCAGGTCCTCGCCGGAGTTGAACGCCTCGATCAGACCCTCGTCGCCGGACAGGTGCGCCATGATCCGCATCTCGATCTGGCTGTAATCCGCGGTCATCAACTCGGTGTAGCCGGGGCCGACGACGAAAGTGTCGCGGATCTGGCGGCCGGTGTCGGTGCGGATCGGGATGTTCTGCAGGTTCGGCTCGGTCGAGGAGAGCCTGCCGGTGGCGGCGATGGTCTGGTTGAAGGTGGTGTGCACGCGACCGTCGTCGGCGACCGACTTGAGCAGGCCGTCGACGGTCACCTTGAGCCTGGTCGCGTCGCGGTGCGCGAGCAGGTGCTCGAGGAAGGCGTGGCCGGTCTTCTCGAACAGCGATTCCAGCGCGTCGGCGTCGGTGGTGTAGCCGGTCTTGGTGCGCTTGGTCTTCGGCATGTCGAGCTCGTCGAACAGCACCACCTGCAGCTGCTTGGGCGAGCCGAGGTTGATCTGCTTGCCGATCACCTCGTACGCCGAGTTCGCCGCATCGGCCACCCGGTCGGCGAACTGACGCTGCAGCGCCTCGAGCTGGGCGACGTCGACGGCGATACCCGCCTCTTCCAGCTGGCCGAGCACGCCGAGCAGCGGCAGCTCCATCTCGTCGAGCAGGGCAGTGGACTCGATCGCGGCCAGCTCGGTGTCGAGCGCGTCGGCGAGGTCGGCGACCGCGCGGGCACGCAGCATCTCCTGGCGCGCGGTCTCGGCGGCGACGGTGTCCTCGTCGTCGAGCAGCGAGAGCTGACCCGTGTCGCCGGTTTCCACGCGCAGTTCGCGCTTGAGGTAGCGCAGGGACAGATCGTCGAGGTTGAAGCTGCGCTGGCCGGGCCGGACCAGGTAGGCCGCCAGCGCCGTATCGGTGGTGAGACCGGCCAGGGTGAACCCGCGACCACGCAGCGCGTGCCCGGCGGCCTTGGCCTCGTGCAGTGCCTTGGGCACGGCCGGGTCGGCCAGCCAGGCTCCCAGTGCCGCCTCGTCCTCGGGGGTGAGCACGGTGAGGTCGATGTAGCCGCCCTCCCCGTCACCGGCGGCGATGGCGATCGCACGGGCGTCGCCGTGCACCGGGGTGCCGGTACCGACCACCGACAGACCTTGGCGCACACCGGCTTTCGCGTGCTCGGCCAGCCAGTCGGCCACCGCGCCCTGATCGAGGGCGCCACCGCTGATCTCGAAGCCCGATTCGGCCTCGGGCTCGGCGGAGCCGAGGGTCTCGAAGAGCCGGTCGCGCAGCACCCGGAATTCCAGGTCGTCGAAGAGCTGGTGGATCTTCTCCCGGTCCCACGGCGCCTGCGCGAGCTGGTCGGGGGTGTAGGGCAACGGCACCTCGCGCACCATCTCGGTGAGCTGGCGGTTGAGCACGACGCTGGACAGGTTGGCGCGCAGCGCGTCGCCGACCTTGCCCTTCACCTGGTCGACCTTGTCGACGAGGGTGGCAAGGTCACCGTATTCGCGGATCCACTTGGCCGCGGTCTTCTCGCCGACGCCGGGGATGCCGGGCAGATTGTCGCTCGGGTCGCCGCGCAGGGCCGCGTAGTCCGGGTACTGGGCGGGGGTGAGTCCGTATTTGGTCTCCACCTCGGCCGGGGTGAAGCGGGTGAGATCGGAGACGCCCTTGCGCGGGTAGAGCACGGTGACGTCGTCGTTGACCAGCTGGATGGCGTCGCGGTCACCGGTGACGATGAAGACCCGGTACCCCTGGGCGACGGCCTGGGTGGTGAGGGTGGCGATCACGTCGTCGGCCTCGTAGCCGTCGATCGCCATCACGGGAATGCCGAGGGCGCCGAGCACGTCCTTGGTGAGTTCGACCTGACCGCGGAACTCGTCGGGCGTCGCGCTGCGGTTGGCCTTGTACTCCGGGTAGGCCTCGGTGCGGAAGGTCTTGCGGGACACGTCGAACGCCGCGGCCACATGGCTGGGCTTCTCGTCGCGCAGCAGATTGATGAGCATCGAGGTGAACCCGTACACCGCGTTGGTGGTCTGCCCGGTGACGGTCTTGAAGTTCTCCGCCGGTAGCGCGAAGAACGCGCGATAGGCCAGCGAGTGCCCGTCCAGGAGCAGCAGCGTCGGCCGCTCACCGCCCGAATCGGTGGTCGTTGTCGATGCCTGCGCAGTCGTCGGTGAACTCACCCGGATGAGTGTAGGGACCACCACCGACACCCCCGAACCCCGCCGCGCCGGTGGGGCCCGACGGGTACCCGAGACTTCGGTACCGACCGTGCGTCGCCGACCGCGCCGGATCGGGCAGCCGTGCTGTCCACCCCGCTGACGGCGCGACGCGCCAGCGCCACACCGAGGCGAGGCCTTCTGGCCCGGAAACGACCTGTCCACGAACACCGCGAAATGTGATGATGGGGAGAGTTTTTCAGCTAGGAGTCGCCATGAAACCGTCCGTCGACACCACCCCGGCCGCCGCCCTCGACATCGCCCTCGCCCGGTTGCACAGCCGGGAATCCGACGCCTGCACCGCCTACGCCCACAACACCAATCCCCGCGCTCTCCCGACTCCACGTACGCCGCGCACGTCGTAACGGTCACGCCACGTGCCGATCGAGTTGCCGTGGCCCGGTTTCGCCGCGACCGCCGCGCCCGAACAGCCGTTCCGGGAGTTCATCCTCAAAGTGCAGTCCCGATGCAACCTGGACTGTGACTACTGCTACGTCTACCACCTGGCCGATCAGTCGTGGCAGAAGCAGCCCCGCGGGATGAGTGATGCGGTGGTCGAGGCGGTGGCGAATCGCATCGCCGAGCACGCCCGAGCGCACGACCTCGACGAAGTCGCGATCCGGTTACACGGCGGGGAGCCCCTGCTGACCGGACCGGATCTGCTCATCCGGATCACCGAGACCATCCGCGCCGGAGTCGCCCCGCTGCGCGTTCTCGCCTCCGTCCAGACCAACGGCGTCCTGCTCGACCAGAGAGCTGCCGAACGCTTGGTCGACGCGCAGATCGGCATCGGGGTCAGCATCGACGGTGACCGATCGGCCAACGACCTGCATCGCCGATTCCGCGACGGCCGGTCCAGCTACGACGCCGCGGCAGCGGCGATCACCCTGCTGGGCGGACCCGGCCTGCGCGCATCGTTCGGCGGCGTCTTGTGCACGGTGCAGCTGGCCGCCGATCCGCTCGCGGTGTGGGCGAGCCTGCTCGACCTCGGCACTCCCGCCGTGAATTTCCTCCTGCCGCACAGCACCTGGGAGAACCCGCCACCGGGTTCGGGTCACGCGGACGGGCGGACCCCCTACGCGGACTGGCTCATCCCGATCTTCGACGCGTGGTTCGACGCACCGGAGAGCCCGTGCGAAGTCCGGATATTCGAGGATCTCATCCACCTGATCCTCGGCGGCAGTGCCAGCTACGAAGCATTCGGACTCAACCCGATCGCCCTGGTGGTGATCGAGACGGACGGCTCCTACGAGCAAGCCGACAGTATGAAGGCGGTGGGCGAAGGTGCGGCGGCCACCGGGATGAGTGTCTTCCGGCATTCGCTGGACGAGGTCGCGCGTCTGCCCGCCTTGCGTGCCCGCCAGATCGGCACCGCGGCACTCGCATCGGCGTGCCTGGACTGCCGGCACCATCGCGTCTGCGGCGGCGGTCTGTACTCCCACCGCTACCGCCCCGGCACCGGTTTTCGCAACCCCTCGGTGTACTGCGCCGATCTGTTCGCGTTGATCAGCCACATCGAAGCGAAGGTCGAGGCCGGATTGGCCCGCCGAGGGACCTCACTGGCCCGGATACGGGAGGCCGCTCAGGACGGCCCGTGATCCTCCTCGAAGCCGAGTGCGGCAAGGCGCGCACGCACCGAGTCCGCCTGCGCCGACCCGGATTCGAGATAGATCGCCAACGCGCTCAGCAGCGCCGCGATGGCGCTCTCGTCGTGCCCGCCCTGCGCCTCCAGCTCGGCAAGCGCCTGCAGGGTCTCGGCCGCACCGAGCCGGTCGCCGCTGTCGCGACGCACCGTGACCGCTGTCTCGAAGGCCGATCGGGCCGCCGCCGGACGCGACATTGCCACCAGCGTCCGGCCGATATCGTGGCGGACTACTCCCTCGACATGGGGATCCAGGTCTCGGCACACCGCCAGCGCCTCGTCGAGCAGGGACATGGCCTCGACATACTCGCCACGATCGAACCGGGCGGCCGCGAGCACCTCGTGCAGGACGATCGCCTCGCTGCGGGCATCCCCCACCTCGCGCCAGATCTGCAGCGCGGCCTCGCCGAACTCGATCGCCTGGGCTTCGCGACCGAGCTCCAGCGCCGTCTCGCCCAGGTTGTTCAACGCCATGCCCTCACCGATCCTGGCACCGAGTTCACGGTTGATCCGCAGCGAGTCCGAGAAGGCCGACCAGGCGTCGGCCGGACGTGCCGACTCGAGCAATGCCCCGCCGAGGCTGGTCAGACACCATTGCTCAGCGAACGGATCGCCCAGCACGCGAGCGGCTTCCACGGCGTTCTCGCTCTGCGCGAGCCAGTCGCCGTAGTGCCGGCGAATCTTGTAGTAGGTCGCGGCGGCGAGGGCGATCCGCCAGGCCAGGCTCGGCAGCCCGGACTCGAGCGCACTGCGGACGCCGGCAGCGAGGTTCATCCGTTCGGCATCACACCACCGCAGGGCCGCGTCATAGTCGCCGAACCCCACCGGCGGCAGCTCCGGCCACGGCGGATCCAGTGGGACATGGCGGCGCGACGGCGCGAACAGCCGATCCGCGGCATCGATGGAGCGCAGGTACCAATCCAGTTCCCGTCCCAGCGCCTCGCGGCGGACCTCCTCGGCGTCCTCCGCTTCGGCGCGCTCGACCGCGTAGTCGCGCAACAGGTCGTGGAATCGGTACCGATCCGGCCCCGGGCGTTCCAGGACGTTGAAGGCGACCAGTGCGTCCAGGGTGCGTCGCGCCCGATCCGGCGAGGTGTGCAGCAGGGCGGACGCGGCCACCGAGCCGAATTCACCGCCGGGGTGCAACGCGGTCAGCCGGAACGCCCGCTGAAGATCACCCGATAGATTGCGGTAGGACCAGGAGAACACCACACGAACCTCCGTGGCTGGATCCCCGTCCAATCCGGACAGGGTGTCGAGACGGTGCCGCTCACGCCCCAGCTCGGTGGCGAGCTCGGACAGCGACATTCCGGACAGAGCCGAATACTCGGCCGCGATGCGGAGCGCCAGCGGGAGGCCGCCGCACAATCGGGCGATGTCCCGGGCCGCGGCGTCGTCGGCGGAATCGGTCACAGCAGCCAGCAGCTCGGTCGCGTCGGTGGGCGCCAGCGGGGACAGCGTCATCCGCGTCGCACCGTCGTGGACCACCAAGCCGGTCAACGGACCGCGGGTCGTGATGATCGCCGCGCAGGACCGCGGTGGCAGCAGGGGGCGCACCTGCTCGGCGGAGCCGGCGTTGTCGAGCAGGACCAGCACCTTGCGGCCGTCGAGCAGCCCCCGATATCGCTGGACGAGTAGTTGTTCGTCGGAGTCTCGATCACCGTGCCAGCTGTCGTCCAGGGACCGGATGAACAGGTCCAGCGCGGCGTAGGTCGTCACCGCCGGGACAGCGCTGTAGCCCTGCAGGTCGATGTAGAGCTGTCCGTCCGGAAACCTGCCCAGCGCCGCACGCGCGGTCAGCACGGCCAGGCTCGACTTGCCGACGCCGGGCGGCCCGCCGACGATCACGACCGGCCGGCCGTTCTCCGCGCGCACCCGCGACAGCAACACGGACCTGCTCTCGGCCCGATCGACGAATCCTGTGACACCGAAAGGTAATTGGCGTGGAATCGGGCGAGCAACGTCGACCTGCCGCGTGTCGACCACGCGCAACATCAGTCGCATGATCGCCTGCAGCAGCTTGGCCTGCAGATCGCCGGGATCGAGCGCGTCGACCGTGGTCAACCCACTCTCCCTGATCTTGTGCCGGAACACGTCCTGACGCTGTTCGACCCGGTCGTTCTCGACGAACACCATCAAGCGGTGCTTGCCCGACTCGGTCGCGGTGTCGAATTCGAGTTCGGTGTAGGAACGGCTCGGATCGTCACGGACCGGCGATCCATAACGCGCGCCGATGATTCCGACGTAGAGGTCGGCCTGGCGTACCGCTTCGACACACACCTGCGCGGTCGGTCGTTCGTCCGCGGTGAAGTACCGCATGTCGACCGGCGCGTGCTGTGACTGCTTCACGGCGTCCTCCGCCGCGTCGATCCACGACCGGCCAGCCGGCCGGACTCGGAGATCCCCGGTGTGGCTCAAGAAGATTCGCCACGGACGCGCGACCTCTGTCACAGGTCAACGGTAGCCGCCGACCGGTCTACCCGCCGGGGAAACCGACGACAGCTCCGCTCAGGGCGGGGCGGAAGCGCCGACGACATCGGCCCCTGTACCGCTCATCGAGCGGTACAGGGGCCGATTGCCGGGTGAACCGGGTCAGTCGTGGCCGAGGTAGGCGGACATGACGGCGGGGTCGGTGAGCAAGGCGGAGCCCGCTCCGGTCTTGGTGACCTCGCCGGTTTCCAGGATGTAGGCGCGGTCGCTGCGGGTCAGCGCCTGCTGGGCGTTCTGCTCGACGAGCAGGACGGTGGTGCCCTGGCGGTTGATCTCGCTGATGATCTTGAAGATCTGCTGGATCACCATGGGCGCCAGACCCATCGACGGCTCGTCGAGCAGCAGCAGCTTCGGGCGGGCCATCAGGGCACGGCCGATGGCCAGCATCTGCTGTTCGCCGCCGGAGAGCGTGCCGCCGACCTGCTTGCGGCGTTCGGCCAGGCGCGGGAACAGTTCGAAGATCCAGTCCAGCGTCTGCTGGTACTCGGCCTTCTGCTCGAACGGCCTGCCGTAGCAACCCATGTCGAGATTCTCCGCCACGGTCATGCCGGGGAACACCCCGCGACCTTCCGGCGCCTGGATCAGGCCGTGCACCACCCGGTCGTGCGCCTTCATCGAGGTGATGTCCTTGCCCTCGAACAGGATCTTGCCCGAGGTGAGCGGCAGCAGACCCGACAGCGCGCGCATGGCGGTCGTCTTGCCCGCGCCGTTGGCGCCGAGCAGGGTGATCAGCTCGCCCTGGTCGACCGACAGCGAGATCCCGTGCAGCGCTTCGATTCTGCCGTAGTTCACGACCATGTCGCGAACCTCGAGCAGCGGCACCCGCTGCTCGACAACGGCCTCGGGCTCCTCCCGCGCCGCTTCCACCACCGTGGCCGGCGCCTCCGTCGGCGCCGCTTCCGCCGCGGCGGCGGCACCGGCTCCCTCGCGCACCTCTTCGACCGTGTCCGCGTCGGGCACACCGAGATAGGCCGCGATGACCGCCGGGTCCTCGCGTACCTGGGCGGGCAGGCCGTCGGCGATCTTGCGCCCGAACTCGAGCACCACGATCCGGTCGGTCACGCCCATCACCAGACGCATGTCGTGCTCGATGAGCAGCACGGTGTAGCCGTCGTCGCGGATCTTGCGGATCAGATCCATCAGCGCCGACTTCTCGCTCGGGTTGAACCCGGCGGCCGGTTCGTCCAGGCACAGCAGCTTCGGCTCGGTCGCCAGCGCTCGCGCGATCTCGAGCCTGCGCTGGTCACCGTAGGAGAGGTTGCGGGCCTTCTCCACCGCGCGCGGTGCGATGCCGACGAACTCGAGCAGCGCCATGCCACGTTCGATGGCGTCGCGTTCCTCGCGCCGGTGCTTCGGGGTGCGGAACACCGCTCCGGGCACCGAGGTGGTGTGGCGGGCGTCGGTGCCGACGACCACGTTCTCCAGCGCCGTCATCTCCCCGAACAGCCGCACGTTCTGGAACGTGCGCGCGATGCCCATCCGGGTGATCTCGTTGCGCTTGGTCTTGGCCAGCGGCTGCCCGTCGAAGTGCACGCTGCCCGCCGCGGGCTTGTAGACACCGGTGATCGCGTTGAAGCAGGTGGTCTTGCCCGCGCCGTTGGGGCCGATCAGGCCGAGGATCTCGCCGCGGCGGATCTCGAAGCTGACCCCGTCCAGTGCGGTCAGACCGCCGAACTTCACCGTCAGGCCGTCGGTGCGCAGCAGCGCCTCGCCCACCTCGGTGTCGATCGCGCGATGCGGCGCGACCACCTCGGCGACCGTCTCGGCGTCGCCGAGTTCGGGCAGCACCGCGGTGACGTCGACCTCGCCTGCCGGTTCGACCTCCGGCGCGGGCTTGTACCCGGCCGACATGTCCTCGTTGTCGTACAGCGCGTCTCCCGCACCCGGCCCGGTCATCGCCCTGCTCCGATCGGTTCGGCCGCCGGCTTGCGCACGACCGCCTGGTACACCTGTCTGCCGTAGGTGAGCAGCTTCTGCCGCACCGGGAACAGACCCTGTGGCCGCAGAATCATCATCACCACCAGCGCGATGCCGAAGTAGAAGTACTTCAGGTCACCGAGCGTCTGCGCGCCGCCCTTGCGGAACAGCAGCACGCTGCCCAGCAGCAGCAGGCCGAAGACCACCGCGAAGATCGACACGGTGATCACCCCGCGCCTGACCCACACGCCGAGCGCGTCACCGCGCCACCGCCACAGCAGCCACAGGCCGACCAGCAGCGCGATATCGAGCCCGAGCAGCAGATAACCGGTCGACTCGCTCGACACCAGCTGCACCGACTGCAACCGCATCGGCAGATACGCGATGAGGAAGGCGCCGACGATCACACCGAGCTTGTTGCCCGAGCCACCGAGCACGACGGCACACAGGAACAGCATCGACAAGATGATGTCGAACTGCTTCGGGTTCACGTAGGTGACCTGACCGGCGTACATGGCGCCCGACAGGCCGCCGACGGACGCGCCGATCACGAAGGCCCACAGCTTGAACTTGAAGGTCGGCACGCCCATGATCTCGGCGGCGTCCTCGTCCTCGCGGATCGCGACCCAGGAGCGGCCGACCCGGCTGCGCTCGAGGTTGCCGATGACCAGCAGGACCACGACGACCAGCGCCATGCCGAGCCAGAACCACCAGGTGCCGTTGTTGGCCCGCTCCAGCGGGTTCGAGCTGTCGGGATCACCGAGGTTGCCCGGGGAGAAGTAGCCACCGGGATGCGCTTCCGATTCGCCGACCTGCGGGTAGGCGATCTTGGACAACCCGAGGCTGCCGTTGGTCAGTTCCTCGAGGTTGTCGGCCATCAGGCGGACGATCTCACCGAAGCCCAGCGTCACGATCGCCAGGTAGTCGCCGCGCAGCCGCAGGGTCGGCGCGCCGAGCACGAGACCGGCGAACGCGGTCAGCGCGACCGCGATCGGCAGGCACGCCAGCCACGCCCAGCTGGGATTGAGCCAGCCGCCGTCGGTCTGGTTCCACGGACTGTTCGGACTGGTCAGCAGGCCGACCGTGTAGGCGCCGACAGCGTAGAAACCGACATAGCCGAGGTCGAGGAGACCGGCCTGGCCGACGACCACGTTCAGGCCGATGGCGATCAGCGCGTACATCGCGAACTGCGCCATCACGCCGCCGAAACTCACGCCGGGGGTGTCGATAAACGGGGGCGGGTACAGCGGCAGGATCGCCAGCACGGCGATGACCGGCACGCCGACGGCCCATTGGCCCGGCCGGGACAGCCCGTCCCACCAGTCGCGGATCGCGTCGCCGAGGCCGCGCCGATCCTGGTCCTTCACCGGTGTTTTCGTCAGGTCGGTCATGCGCGCGCCCTCCCCAGGCTCTCGCCGAGGATGCCGGTCGGCCGGAACATCAGCACGGTTACCAGCAGAACGAACGCGACCACGTCACGCCATTCGTTGCCGAACAGGATCTGCCCGTATTGCTCGGCGACGCCGAGGATCATGCCGCCGAGCAGCGCGCCGCGCAGGTTGCCGATACCACCGAGCACCGCGGCGCTGAACGCCTTGATACCGAGGATGAAACCGCCGGAGAAGATGATGCCGGTGGGAATGTAGAGCGTGTAGAGCATCGCGGCCGCACCGGCGAGCAGACCGCCGATGAGGAAGGTCAGCACGATGACCCGCTCGCGCGAGACACCCATCAGGGTCGCGGTGTCGGGGTCCTGTGCCACCGCGCGGATGGCGCGGCCGAACTTGGTTCTGTTGATGACGATCTCGGTGGTGATCGCGAGCACGATGGCCGCGGCGAAGATCACCAGCGCCACATTGGTGACCTGCGCGCCGAGGAAGGTGAACTGCACCTTCGGCTCGACCAGCCGGATACCGGTCTGGGCGTTGGAGCCGCCGAGACCTGGCCTGATCTTGGGCAGGATGTAGTGGACGAACTCCTGGATCACGAACGACATGCCGATCGCGGTGATCAGGAACGCGAGCGGTTTGGCTCCGCGCCTGCGCAGCGGACGGTAGGCCACCCGTTCGAGCCCGATCGCGGCGATGCCCGAGACCAGCATGCCGAACAGCATCGCCAAGCCGAGATAGGTCACCGTCAGGACGACGCCCTGGGAGTACGCGTTGCCGCTGGGGGCGAAGCCGAGCAGCTCCAGCCCCACGTAGGTACCGAACATGCCGAGCATGAAGATCTCGGAATGCGCGAAGTTGATCAGTCGCAGCACGCCGTAGACCAGGGTATAGCCGACGGCGACCAACGCGTAGATCGATCCGTAGGTGAGTCCGTCGACGGTCAATCGCCAGAACTGGTCGATCACCCCGGAGACGTTGAAATCGATGGAACCCTCGGCCAACAGGGTCACACCGAGCGATGCCGCTGATGTCATGATTTCTCTCGCGTCAGGCAAGCGGTGCGCGTGGCATGGCCA
>NZ_JBSGVQ010000048.1:0-52669 GCF_053608525.1 Nocardia sp. NPDC055029 | reverse complement strand
GGACGTCGACGTCCAGGCCGCTTCGCTGTGTGTGGCTACGCGCTGCTTCAGTGGTTTCGAGATCCCATGCAGAGGACGAACCGCAGGTTAGCTACCGGGAGTGCGTACTGCGCGCATCTCCTCCGCCGCCCGCAGGAGCCGCTGTTTCTCTTCTTCGATCATGCGCTCGATCTCGACCGGATCGAGGGCATTACGGATGCCTTCCAGGAGGAACTCCCGGGCCAGTTCCGCGACCGATTTGTTGCGAAGCTTCGCGATGCTGGCCAGCGTCCGATAGTCCTCGTCGAGTAGGCGCACGCTGAATGTGCTGGTCGCAGGCGACGATGCAGATTTGGTCATGGCTCATCTTCTCCTTCCGTTGCGGTCACCACGGTTCGGTGGTTCCTTCGGTTCAATACGCCAAGTGGCATGCATCCCTCGCCGCTGTGCCACCGACACAACTGGTTCGATGCATCTAATTGGTATTTGAACCATAGCACTTCATTGCCGTCAACAGGTGCTATGGTGCGACCTCTTGTATCGACTAACCACTGGTTCACGCGGATGCGGGCGCTCGCGACGAGTGTCAACGTCCGAACACGGCGCCGAGCAGCTCCAACCCACAACCGGGCATCCATCGACTCGGCCTCGTGCCCGCCACTAGCTGGCCGACTCTCTCGTCGGGGTGGGGAGAATCCAGCCCTCGGGGTGGTGGTTTCACTGACAGGCACCAGGCTTAATTGAGCTTCCTTGCCAGAGCCCGGCGTTCGCGCACCCGCGGGCACGATGGGGTCGACCCCGACAACCGAGTAGCAGCCGGGCTATCGGCCGCCAAAGCCCAGTCCACGAAGGCAAAGAGATGCCGGATGACTGATTCGAACAAAGCACAAACCGGTGAATTCCACGTCGTCGATCTCGCGGGACACCCTTTTCGCGAGTGGCTGCACGATTGGGTCCGCGCGGAGGCGCTTCGACGCGTCGAACCCGTCCTCGAGCACATGTTCGATCCCGCGTTCAAACGCATCACCGACCTGCTCGGCCACGACGAAGAATCCGGGAACCCGCACGACAGGTAACCAACCCGCTCGAAGCGCATGCTCCGACCACGGCGCGGCGATCCTGCCGCAGTGGGTTGAGCCAGCTCGCATAGGCCGAGGCTGGGCAACTTGCCCGATAGCCGTATCGGGGTGCTGATTTCCAGAGCGATCCCCGCCGGATGGGATGCCGTCTTGGCCACCGGTCGTCGCGGCGCCTCAGCCTCAGGTCGAACGGTCCGATATCGGCATCACGTGACAGGTCGGTACCCGCGAATCGGTGTCGGTGCGAGGGGATCGCTGACGTAGATGGGTATTTCGATCGGCCCGGTGCCAGCGAATTGGCGTTTCCGGTTACCCCGGTTCGCGGTGACCACCTCTCGGGTGTCGGTGACCCCGTGGTCATCGAGGAGACCTCGCATGCGAACGGTGAACGCGGGCGCGTGCCGTTCGAAGTAGAACAGCACATCCAGGATCTGGCATGAGTGCTCAGCGACGATCCACCGCAGAATCGGGTCGGCCGCATCGCCTGCAGCCCTGACCAGCTGTTCACAGAACCGCAGCTGACGGCGGCCTTCGGGCATGCCCATGATCATTCGAGCGATGTCCACGGTCACGGGGCTGTAGTCCTTGGCCATGGTGAGCAGCATCGCCTGGAATCGTTGAGGGGCCGGCCATGGCAGCGCTTCGAACAGCAGCCACCCGCTGGTCGGGTGCTTGGTCAGTAGGTCGGCGACCAGCGGTGCGGGATCGGGTGACTTCAGCACGGCCTCACCGAGTCTGGCCAAGGGCGTGTAACAGTCCGGGATTCCGGTCCAGGGCCGCAGCCGCTCGTCCCAGTCCCGCAACGCACAGGCCAGCAGTAGGGTCGTCTGCTCACGGTCCTTGGCGAACATGACGTCCAGCAGCGGCCCGAGGTGGATCACCAGCTCGAGGAGGTGGCCCACACCGTGCTGCTCAGGTCGGGTGAGCCGCGGATCGAGCAGTGCGGTGCTCAGGTGATCGAGGTATTGGCGTTGGACGTCGACGAAGGCGACCAGGTCGTCGATTCCGTCGCCTTCCAGCTTGATCTCGTTGGGTACGCGGGTGATCTGGCTCAGGCGCACCAGGATCTCGGTGCGGATCTCTGGCCGTAGTTGCTGGTAGAGGTCGGCCAGCAGGTTCGGGCGTTGCATCGCCCGCGCGTGGCGGATCAGCTGGACCGCGGCGAGGAACATCTGCTCGGTGTGGTTGCCAGCCAAGGCCGACAACAGCTTTCCCGCCAGCGCAGGTCCGTCGGTGCCGCTGTCGATGACCCCGCCGAGCAGGCTCTCCGGACCGTGCGACAGGTCGCCGGCGCGTACAACAACCTCACGGCGAGCGCGGGCGATGTCTCCCTTCTTGACCACACCGGCCAGCCGCCGACCGAAGGTGATCATCGGGCTCTGTTCCAGGACGCTGAACTCGCCGTCGCCGCTCAGCGGAGGAGACACCGCGGCGATCCGCTCGGCGATCTCGGTGTTCCTGGAACCGATCTCGGCGAACATCCGGGAGCTACGCGGGTAGTCGCGGCGCCGGACCTCCTCCAGAAGTGCCGCCGGCATCCCCGGATCGATCTCACCCGCCAGGTAGATCAGGACGTCGATCAGGTCGGAGAACAGGAGGATCTCGTCCATCTCGTCGACCGCGCGCTGCTCGTCGTTGGCCTCGAGCAACCCGGCCAGCCACTCGGCGTTGCGCTTGAGCTCCGGGGACAGCGCCGCCGAATGTCGGCTGCTGCGCGGACGCGGTCCGACCAGCTCTGGCACCTTCACCGCTACCGGGCGCGCGGTCGACGGCGACGCGTTCCTCGCCCGCTGCAGCTGAGGATCGAACTCGGCGTGCAGGTCGTTCGACGATCTGCCGATCTTGCCCGCCACGCTGGTCAGGATCGCGTCGTAGAAGTCCTGGCGCGGGCCGGTCTTGGATTCGCGCATCTGGCGGCTGCACTGCTTGGCGTCTAGCGTCAAACCGTTCGCCTCGACAACCTGCTTGTGGGTCAGGTCCGCTTGAACGAGAAGCCCGTTGAGCGCGGCGTTGAGCTCCCGGGTCGCCGGCGGCAGCCCTTTGAACGCGTCCGGAGAAGTCGGCAGAGGCCGCCCGGCTCGTCTTGTCTCCGGCACCTGCAGGCCTTTCCAGTTGTCTGAGCTATCTGTCAGCGAGCCTCGTGCCGTTCAAGTGTAGAACTCCACCCGGACAATCCCGAATCTCCACGGGGACAATCACATCCACGCACGTCAGGGACTATTCCGGCTTGGCGGACAATTCTTCGACGCTGTTGAATCGCAGTGCGACCGTCAACCGGCAGTCGTACGAGAAGGGACCCGCATCGGCAACTTGGCGGCCAACGATGCGGGTCCCTGCGTCAGACCGAACTCAGAAAGATCCGACAGCACATGTTCTCTCATGAGGTCCCCGGATCGGAAGATCCACACACCGGACATGACCGGACACCGCTCGACAGTGGGTGTGACGGTATGTCCGTGCTCGGCGCCGGTGTCGTTCGACAGTGCTCGGTCATGGACGAGGAAGCTGTGGCGACGGTGATGCGATCAGCCCTGTGGGTGTCGGCATGAACCTTTCAGTGCCCGTTATCGTCCTGGTGGTCTGCCTGATTGCGGCGGGGGCGATCATCTGCGGTCTAGGGGCTGTCGTCCTGGCCCAGAAGAAGGGCCAGGACGGCGCCACGGCGATCATCGCCGGTTTCGCTGCCGCAGGCGTCGCGGTCCTGATCGGCTGTGCCCTCATGGGTGCGATCGCCGACATGGCCTGACAGCCCGACACCGTTTGGTACGCAACAAGAACCCGCCCAGATGGTCTGGGCGGGTTCGCGAGCCCGATCGGCTGGCGCACGCCTGAGCGGCGGATTCAGCTGGGCAAGCCGACTTCGTCGGGAGTCTTGTCGGTCCGGATCCCCCGAAAGCTCGGATGCCGCAGCAGTCCGTCGGCACTAATCTCGCGGTATTCGATGTCGGCGACGAACACCGGCTCGACCCACCACGCGCCCCGCACCGCCGCGGCCGGCGGCTGGTCGTCGAGCGGGCTGGTGTCGCGGCGAACCTTCTCGAGGGCGGCGTGGATGCTGCGCCGGGCTTCGGTGGTGAATCCGGTCCCGACCCCGCCGATGCAGTGCAGGTGTCCTTCGGGAGTGTGTCCGGCCAGGATCAGGCCGCCGAAAGTGGAAGCGTTGGGGCCGGTTCCGGGGACCGCGCCGACGATGACGGCCTCGGTCGTTGCCCGCAGCACGGTCTTGATCCAGGCCGAAGAGCGGCGACCGGGCTCGTAGATCGAGTCGGCTCGCTTGCTGAGGATGCCCTCCAGCCCGGCCTCGGCGGCGGCGTGCAGCAGCTGCTCGGCGTCGTGCTCGGCCAGCGACCAGCTCGGTGGAATCCGCATGCGGGCGCCGTCGTCGATACGCAGGTCGGCCAGCTCAGCCCGCCGCGAGGTGTACGGATCGTCGAGCAGGATGTCGTCGTCGAGGGCGAGCAGGTCGAAGCCGATGTAGTCCACCCGCACCTGCTCGATCAACGCGGCTGCGGGGCGCCCGACGTGCATGCGCCGCTGCAGCAGCGAGAACGACGGCGCACCGGACTTGTCGGGGGCCACGAGCTCGCCGTCGAGCAGGATGGTTCGCCCGCAGGTGATCTCGGCCAGCGCGGCGACGACCTCGGGGTAGGAGCTGGTGATCTCGCGTAGGTTCCGGCTCCACAAGCTCACGCCGTCGGGGGTACAGCGGGCGATCGCGCGGACGCCGTCCCACTTCATCTCCGCGCACCAGCCGACGGGCGGCCGCGGGGGCCGTCCGGGTTTGGCCAGCATCGGCGCTGGCACCGCGAAACCCACAAGATCAGGCTAACCCCGGCCTACCTGCGGTTTCGTTTCGCCGTCGAAGCTGGGCGTGTTCAGACAGACCGTGGTGCTCGCTGCCCGCTGGTTCGGGCGGCCGGTCAGTGTCGGTGCCCGGCGGTCGCAGTCCGGCTGTAGCCAGTATCGGCGCGCTGACACCGATAGATAGGGCGCTGGTCCGAGCCGCGCCTGGACGTTATATGGCCGGTCTCCCCGTTGCCGCGGGGAGACCGGCCGAGTCGAGATCGCCCGGACGAGTGGACGGTTCCCGATCGCGCGAAACGGTGCGCAAATGCGCGTAACGGCGACTGGACCAATATCTCTGTCCGGGCTCGGTGGCGTCGAGGAAGACCTGACAATCCCGGACAGTCCAGTTTCTCCGCAGGCGTGAGGACCTGTGCTATATCCGGCTGTGCGAGGTCCGTATACCCGCTGGTGGAGCGTTAAAGGACCGTGTCATTTGTCCTGGGTAAAGGTGCGTAAGGGGGACCTTTTAGAGACGCGGAATGCCGAGCCTGCCAGGGTGGCAACACTGAACAGGTTGGTGTTGCCACTCATCGGTGGAGTCCGTCGACCTATGTTCGGCTGCTCGAGATTTTGCCGTTGACCTGTGTAGTTCTCCCGCGAAATCGGGTTTCCTTGAAGGGCAAGTGAATACCAGGGTTGGGATCTCCCAGCGCCCGCGGATTGCCGTCTGCGGGAGACGCGTTCGGTAGAGCCCCCGCCCATCGCCCCATCGCCCGGACGACGTGTTCTCACCCGAAAGGTCATCATGCGCATCTCTCTGCGGATTCCCGAGGTTTTCCGTACCGATCCCGATCCCGTCGGCGGTGTCCGTCGCTTCCACCGTGGTAGCGGGCTCTCCGCGCGCCTGGGGGCGTTCGGCATGATGGCCGGGGTGGCGATCGTGCTGCACGCCAACGGCGCCGACCTGGTCACCGCCTCCGGCGTCGTCGTCGCCCTCGGCGCGGCCGCCACCCAGCTGACGACCACGGCGCTCGCGCCGACCAAGTCGGCGCCGACGGCACCGGCGGGTGCCTGATGGTGCGCCCGGCTCGCCGGCGTGCCCGACAGGGACGCCGCGACCAGACCGCCGAGACCCAGGACGCACAGGCCCTCGACGCCCGCCTGGTCCTGGCCGACCGGGTCCGGGAGCTGCGTGAGTCCATCGGCGTCAGCCAGCGGGCCCTGGCCGTGCAGATCGTCTACAGCCGCACCATCGTCAACCGGGTCGAGTGTGCGAAATGGCCGGTGTCGTGGGACTCGGTGCGCGCGATCGTGGCCGCGCTCGGAGTCGTCGAGGACGAACAGGATCCGGCCAAAGACGAGATGGCGCAGTGGAAGACGCTGTGGCAGCAGGCACGCGACCGCTACTACCGCGAACCCCAGGAACTAGTCATGAGGAAGCCCATCATGGTGACGTCGGTCCGGCGTCGTCGGCAAGTTGATGGCGTCCAGCTTGAGCTGCCCGCGCCCGGGGAGCCCGCGCCGTCGTCGGTGAAACCGGAGCCCGAGGCCGCGCTGGTGCGCCCGCGCGGGTATCGGCAAGATCTGTATCTGCCCGACCCGCGCACGGTGCGCACCGTCGGCCGCTACGTAGATGCGCTTCAGCGCCTGCGAGCCTCGGTGGACAACCCGTCCTACCGCAAGATCGCAGGCCGGGTGCGGACCTTCCGAGTCGCCCTGGAAGGTACCGCCGGCGGTGGGATCGCGCCGAGTCACCAGACCCTGCATGACATGTTCAAACCGGGCCGGGTCGAACTGCACTGGGAGGTGGTGCTGGCCTTCCTGAGCGGGTGCGGGCTGAACTCCGAAGAGATCCGCTACTGGCACAAGCTGTTCCAGCGCTTGCACTACCGTCCCAGGGCCAAGTTCTTGCGCCAGATCGACGAGCACAGCCCGCCGCCGATGGTCGATCTCGACGGCGTCATCACCGCCGCGCAGTTCGTCGGCAAGCTGCGGGCGCTGGCCAAGGCGTCCGGGCGCAGCATGGACAAGGTCTTGAGCACCGCGAAGATCCATCCGGGCAGCTATCTGCCCTCCCGCTCGGCGGTCTTCGCGCGGTTCCGCGACGCGGAGCAGTCCAACACCCTGCCCGAGCGCGACGTGGTGGTGAGCTTCCTGCGCGGCTGCTACTGCCGCACCCACGGGTATCACTGCGTGCCTGATTGCAAGGCAGACTTGATCGAGCCGTGGATGCGTGTCTACGACAGCTTGTACGGCAGGAAGCGGAGCGATCCCTTCGCGTTCTCCCCGCCCGAGCTGAGCATGTTCGAGTCCAAGCTGGAGCCGGTCCTGATTCGCGAGACCGGCTAGCGGCGGGTTTGATGATCTTCCGGGGGGACACTTTTCGGCCATCTGCCGCGCAGAGGGTGTTCGGAAAACGACCGTTTACCGAACAGCCGGCCACATTCGGGCGCCGACGGCGGACTCGCAGGAGTGGGTGTTCGGAAACCCGTTCAGCCTCAACGGTCAGCCAGGCAGCCCGACCTCGTCGGGTGTCTTGTCCGGCCCGGATCCCGCGGGATTGCCGCAGATGCCAGAGATATCCCGCGTAGGGTCTAACTGTGAGAATTTCGCGCGGTCGCGCCGCGGCCCGTGTTGTTCTGTGGCAGCTCGCCACGGGAGCAACCGGCGCGGGCGCGGGCCTGACACTCGGCGCCCTGCTCGGCGCCGCGGTCTTCGGTCGCGCCAGCACCGGAGCTGCCGTGACCACGGCGGCCACCATGGTCACCGTGGCCGTGGCGTTCGGGCTCTGGATCCAGCCGGGAGGCCCTAGCCGGATGCAGGGCTCTCCGGCGCAGGTTCGAGGGGTCGAGGATCGTCCGGCCCTGCGGCATCGCTAGAAGTTCCACGGGAGAGCAGCATCTTCCAGACCGCGCGGAGCTTGAACGAGGCCGCTCCCATGGTCGCGACACTGCCGACCGCGCCCAAGCTCAGCGCGACCTGCGGCGACAACCCCGCAAGGTAGACCGCCGCGCCGATCCCCAAGCCCAGCATCGCGCCGGCACCAATCAGCGCCAGCGCAAGCATGGCGACCGTCGACCGCAGGAACGTCATCAAGGTGATGTAGCGCGCCAAGGTCTGGTCGTCGGCGGTTGCACGCACCAGCTGGCGGTCGATGGAATCGAGCCAATCCGCCGGCGCGCGGTTCACCCGAGGGGCGGGTGCGCGGGGCGGCTGACGACGAAGCGGCACGACCACCTCGGCGGAGGCTTGGCGCTGGTCGGGTTCGCGCTCACCGAGGCCGTTCGACTGCGGTCCGATCATGACGGTGCTCCCGCACGGCTGTCTTCGGCCGACCAGTGGCTGCTGAACTGAAAAGCCAGTGCGACGTCGCCACTCGCTGCGGTCGATCCGGAGGTTGCTCCGAACACATTGATCCCCAGGGGATTCGGGGACGACCCAACCGGAGGTAACCAGAACGGGAATGCAACACCGGTTCGGCCATCCGATCATGGACATGGATGGTCGAACCGGGTGCGGTGGAGCCCCACTCCCGGTCAAGGTAAAGCCCTGCAAGACGTGCGTTGCGGGGTTGCACCGACTCACGGTCGGTCAAAGTCTTACTGGCTCCAGAACCCTGGCGATGGGGGGTCCCAGCTCGACTGCAACGCTGCGGCCAGCATACCGGCAGTCATCGGCGGGATGCCACCGATCCTGGGTCCGACCGTGACCACTCAGGGGATCCTCAGGAGCCGCCTCGTGCCGGGGCTGCCGGGGCTTTGCACCCCCTGTCCGTACGGTCCGCGCCATGAATCTGAACATGTGGCAGACAGGTGTGGTCTCGCTCATCGTCGCGGCGGTGATCGGGCTCGCGAAGCTCCTTCGCACCTGGACGAAGCAGCACTGGCCGAAGTGGCGGCAGCGCCGCCGGGCCGCGGCCGACGCGCGCCGAGCCCAGCGGGATCTCCAGCAACGAGAACAGGCTCGGCAGACGGCGATCGCGGCCGCGGCTGCCGAGGGTCGGCTGATCGCGGTCGAGCACAAGGGAAGCGGACCAGTCGCGGTGCGCTTCAGCGACGACACCTGGTCGTACTACTTCAGCGGCAACCGCGAGGCATACAACACGGCGATGCGCAGCGGCGAGTACCCGCCGACGCGCACCTTCCCGAACTATCCGCCGCCTCTCCCCTGATCAGCTGCTGGGGCCGCGAGCCCTACCGCGTCAGTAGTCGAAGTCGGGGTCCGCGAACAACCGACAGGCGAAGGCGATGCCCGCACGGAAGTCGTCGTTGATCCCGTCCTCGTCAAGGCGTTTTGCCGTCGCCTTCAACAGCGGGTCTTTCTGGAGCGACGGGTGGTCGTCGAGGAACTCGTGGATGCAGGCGTCCGGGGATGCGCCCCCGAAGGACTTGCGGTCGATCTTCGGGCCGCCGACGAACATGTCCCTGATGTGCTGGGCGATGTCGGTGCGGGCCTCATCGGTCGCGCGCTGCCGGATCTCCTCTCCGAGCCCGGCCAGCTCGTCGGCCAGCTCCGATGCGGACTTCTTCGCCATTACCGCTGTTCTCCCTCTTCGGAATTCGTCGCGGCCGCCAGCGCCGGGGCCGCGGTCGAGCTGCTGAGCTCGGGGACGTACTTGTAGATCGTGGCCCGGGAGACTCCGAGCAGCCGGGCGACCGAGGACACCGTCTCCTCCGGTCTGGTTAGGATCGCGCGGGCCTGGCGGATCTGCTCGTCGGTCATCGCCGGCGGCCGACCGAGGCGCTGCCCGCGGGCCCGCGCGGCGGCCAGGCCCTCGTTGGTGCCCTGCACGATCAGCTCGCGGATGAACTCCGCCAGCGCGGCGAAGACGTGGAACACCAACCGGCCGCCGGGGGTGGTGGTGTCGAGTGCTTCGTGCAGGGAACGGAATCCGATGCCGCGGCGGCGCAGGCCGGCCACGATCGAGATCAGGTCCTGCAGCGAGCGGCCGAGCCGGTCCAGCGACGGCACCACCAGGGTATCGCCGGGGCGCAGGTAGTCCAGGCACGCCCACAGCTCGGCGCGCTCGACGTTCTTGCCGGACTTCTTGTCGGTGAAGATCTTTTGGCAGCCCGCCGCCTTCAGCGCACGCAGCTGGCGGTCGAGGTTCTGGTCGCGGGTGGAGACGCGGCCGTAGCCGACGAGCGCTCCCCCGCCGCCGATCGGGTCGAGGGCGTCGCCGTCGAGGGTCAGCGGTGCCAGGCCGGTGTCGTCGGAAGTCGCTGTCACGCAACGATTGTACAAAAAAGGGTGCTCGGCAGTTGTTGAACACTCTCGATTTACAACACCTTTTTCAACACTGCCGTGTCTCGACCGGCCTGGCGGTTCCGGTTCGGGCGGCCGAGTGTCGTAAAACGATCGTTTCTTGACGCTGCCGCAACGGGTGAGGATGTCGACTAATCCCGAAAGTCCGCGCGTAACACGAGTCTCTGAGGGCGGCAGGCTGGATGATTCCCAAGTATGAACGCCACGCCTCCTGCTCGACGTCGCCTAACCAGGGTGGTTGCTGGGACCCGCGGGAGTGCGCAAACCGTTCAGTCGGGCGTTCGGTTGCGGCGACCGGCGCCCGCGGTGCGTGGATGGCGACGCTGGTCGCAGCTAGGCCGTCGCTCCCTGCTCGGCTTCGTCGGCTGGAGCGGCTGGTCCAAGGTCGCTGCACTGGCCACTGCAGCGACAGCCATTGCAGCGCTGTGGTTCACCGGACAATCCTTGCAATCCACCGAGCAGCAGTACGCCCTGTCCGAACAAGCCCAGGTCACCGAGAGGTTCACCAAGGCTGTCGAGCAACTCGGCTCGGACAAACCTGATGTCCGACTCGGAAGCATCTACTCGCTGGAGCGCCTCGGCCGAGACTCCCCCCAGGATCAACCCGTCATTCTCGAAATCCTGACTTCCTTCGTACGTACTCACGGCGTCACCTGCGGCCAACCGCCCGACAAAGTGTCGTTTCCAGTGGACACCCAAGCCGCCTTGACAGTGATCGGCCGACGAAACACCGACCACGACGGCCCCCGACTGTTCAACTTCAACAACGCCTGCCTCGCTGGCGCAAATCTGTACGGCGGCAACTTCTCCACCATGGCCTTCTTCGACGCCGACCTCACCGGCGCGAACCTGAACAACGCGCGCCTCGTCAATGCGAGCATGAGTCCGGTGCGCCTCGGTAAGGCGGTCATCAACTATGCCGACCTCGTCCGCGTCAGCCTGCAAAACGCTGACCTCACCGGCGTGAGCATGCGTGAGTCGGACCTCACCGGCGCCTACCTCCACCACTCGAACTTCACCGGCGCCGACCTCTTCTATGTGCGCTTCGTCAACGCGAAACTCATCGATGTCAATCTGACCGGCGCAGACCTCACCTACGCCAACCTGACCGGCGCAGACCTCACCGGTGCCAATTTGACCGGGATCTGCTACGACAACAGGACCATCTGGCCCGAAGGCTTCACCCCACCGCAGCCACCGAGCTGTCCCCCTGCGTGACCCATGCCAGGCTCTGGTGGCGAAGCCACGGTCGCAGCGGCCAGGACACAGACCGCGCTGCCCGCTGACCCATCGATTTTCAACGCCGACCGTGTAGGAGGCGGTGAACCGTCGGCGGCCTTCGGCCGAATGAGCTGGGATCTGTTGAAACTTCTTTGTCCAACCGCGTACGCGTTGGCTCGGTCGCGCCTATAACTGTGCGTGTTCTCTTCGCCTCGGCGATCCGTTCTTGTGCTTCCGGGCAGAAGGTGGTCGATGTCCGATCCCACGGACGAACACGCGCTCGGTCGTCCCGCCGACAGTGAGTCCGGTGCCGGCATCGACGCCGAGGAGCTGGCAAGGCTGGAGAGGAAGGCCCGCGATATCGAGCTGCTCGCTGCGGCTCACGAGGCCGGGATCGACAGCTGGCAGTTCAAGGAACTCGAGCGTGAGCTGGTGAAGTACGCGCTGCCGGTAATGCGGGCGTGGATACGTAGCGAGGCCGTGTACGTCAAGGCCTCCGAACTGATCCAGAAACGCGGCGGCTCGTTCTCGGCCACCCCGCAGGAGCGTCGACGCTTACGCAGCGATACGGCGCTGCGCGACGATCTGCTCAACGAGACGCTGGTCGAGGCGATCAAAGGGTTCCGTGCGCAGGTGTCCGCGGGAACCGGATGGGATCCGGACAAGGGCGCCGACATCCGCACCTTCTTCACCAACGGCTGCGTCCTGAAGTTCATCAGTGTGTTCCGACGCCTGCTCAAACCCGCCGACCAACCGGCATGGCATGACGATCTCGATGAGGCCTTCTCCCTCACCGGCGGCAGCATGGTATTCCCGCCTGTCCGGTCGGCTTCCCCGGAAAGCGTCCTCGACGACGTCGAAGGAAACCGCCTCTGGGACCTGCTGACACCGTTGGAACGAGAGATCATCGACGCCAGGCTGGACGGCTACTCGACCAGCGAAATTGCTGAGATCTGCGGATTGCCGACACCCGGAGCGGTACGTGCCGTGCTGCAGCGACTCCGGCAGCGGATGCCGGGACTCTATGCGCGTTTGAAGCTGGAGGAGGACCAGTGACCACCACTCCACCACCAGGCCCGTCCCATTCCGAACGGCAACGGTTCCGCCAGCTCATCGAGGACTCGACCCTCGGCTCCGAGGGCGGGCGCGCGCTACGTGAACGCACCTCCGACACCGAAGTCGACCAGCTCCTCGCCCGCGCCGACAACCAGCGCACACCACCGCCTGACGACCCACCTTCAAGCCGAGACCGGTTGCATCACAAGAAGAAACAGTCACCCGCACGGAAGTCGAAGGGCGACCAGATCCGCGACCGATACGCCGTCGGCGGGGCCCACATCGGCGGTGTGGTCGCCAACGGGGGATCCGTCGTGGTGCGGAACAACGTGATCAGCCGTGCCCGGCGCCCAGTATGGCGGGGTGTGGTCGTGCTGGCGGTCCTGGTGCCGTTGATGGTGCTCGGTGTACGCGTGTTGTTCTTTTCCGACAGTACGCAGGCGCCACCGGTCACGATCGATGCGCAGCTGCTGCGCGCCGATGACCCCGGTGGCACGCCGTATCTGTCGGCACCGCCCCCAGGATCTGCTCCACCCTCGGAGCCGATCACCCCGTTGGTGACTTTGCCTGGAGGCACCAACAGGTATTCGGGCGGGACCGACGGCCTCTACAGCGGTATTCGCGATCAGATGATGGGGGGACGTGAACAGATCATCGACTTCTACCGATCCGACCGTGTGGCGGCCGCGGCGGCTGCGGCGGCTCTCGAAACCGATGCCACGTTGACGTGGTCGGGAGGGCATTTGACCGCCGCCAACCTGGTCGACTATCTGAACGAACTGACCGCGGTGTGGCTACGCGCCGATACCCGCGTCACCGACTACGCCACCAACTGGGGTGACGGCGGCACAGCCAACCAGGTCGTGCTGCAAATGGGGACCGCGGTGCTGATCGATCGAACCGGGGTCCCGCGGATTCGCAGCATCAGCGGATCACCGCTGACCGCGCCCGAACAAGGCGCCACACGCATCCGCTACACCGGTACCGCCTGGCAGGAGTTCTCGCCCGCGACCGTCGTGACGATCACTCCCAGCGCGCCGCTGCAGGCCTTCACGTTGTTGGATCTGCGCGGGGGCCTCCTGTTCTCGCGGCCCAGCGGAACCGTCGGTGTTCAGGACCAGGACGCACCCACCACCACGACACCGCCGGCCACGACGACCACCCCGCCGCCGGTACCGATACCGGGAAGGACTCTCGCCGACGTCGATACCAGCGGGGACTGGCTGCTCGAATCAGAAAGCAGTGGAGTGTCCGGGACGCTCACACGAACGGGGCCGACTTCCTTCCAGTTTCGGACCGACACGACCAGCGAACACGTGGGGTGGGACTGCGAACTGCGTGCCCAAGGCATCGATGCGGCCACGATGAGATGCCTCTCCCTCACCGGGCCTTCGTCGGTGGAGTGGTCCTCCACCGGGAGAGTCACGATCTTGCATGACAACGAGGGGCGTGTCCGGCTCTACTACACCGGGAAGGTCGAACCGGGCATGGGCGTGACAACGATGATCCTGCGCTACCCATAACCTTCCGGGCTGGTATAGGGGGTGGAGTCGCCGCGCGTACGCGAATGCGAGAAACCTCTCAGCACCGCTTCCAGGCGTACGAGTCCCCACGTATCAGGCCTAGGCCCTCATGAAACAGCAAACCCAACAGTGGATTTCGGGGGCTTCCCGACTATCCGCGGGTTGCCGACTACGAGGGAAACTCGATGTTGTCATACGACCAATTGCGCCAGCGGATCAAGTACCTCTACTTCGTGATCTGCGTGCTCCTCAGCCTCCTCAGCGGAGTCATCGGAGCGTGGGTGGCACACAGCGCGGAAAACTCTTGGGCCACCTGTTTTTTCACCGGCGGCGGGATCTTCGCCGGAACGCTCACCCTATTCGTTGGCGTTCTGACATTGCTCTGGAATGTCTAGACAGTCGGGCAGGTAGGCCTGCCGACCCGAAGCCGGTTACCGGCACGGGCCCCGGATCCTCCCGGGGCCCGTCTTGTTTATCTCGCGGACGCTGCTCAACGAACGGGTTGCCGAACACCTCGTTCTGCGAGAACCGTGCCCAACCGGTACGAGAGCCGGCGTTCGCTAGATGTTCGTTTCACGACACATCACCGAGGGGTGCCCTTGGACGGGCACCCCTTCGGCGTGTTCGACCTCGATGAGCCGGACGAGTCAGGGTTTGGCGGCCGCGACTTGCCGGGCCTGGGTCGTGTTGTCGATGTACTTGCCGAGGTCCGCGTTGAGCATCGTTGCCAACTGAATCAGGTCGCCGACTCTGGCGGGCAGATCGGTAGTCAACAGAGGTTCGTGGTGGGCGATCCGGTTGCGGAGGGCGTGGAGCGCGGCCATGGGCTTGTCGACGTCTCGGGCTCGGTCTGTGCCTGCGGGGAAGGCGTGGTGGAGGATCGGCACCCACAGTGTGCTCTCGTGGCCTGCGCTGGTCAGATAGCGCCAGAAACCGAAGGTCAGCTCCGCGACAACCTTGCCAGAGGGCGCCGCTGGTCCACCGGCGTCTTTGCGGGCCTTGGCCAGTATGTTGCGGTTCTGCTGGTTGATGTCCACCTGCTTGCGCTGTGCTCGTTTTCCTCGCGTGCGCAGCAGCGGCGGAAAGGTGACGTTGGGATCGTCTGTCCAGTCCCCCGGCCCTGGCCAGTGTGCTTTCATCACCCGGTCGTAGCTGTTGCGGAGTCCGATCTCGAAATGACAAAGGTCCTGGTGCAGCGTGCTCGCGGCAGTGCTGTTCCACTCGTAGAGCTCCAGCGCGGCCTTTCGAGATCCGCCGCTCGCACGAAGGTAGGTCAACAGCCGACCCGCCGTGAGCCACTCGTCGATCCACCCGCCGTCGTTGTCTGCGAGCCTGAACACACCCTGCGACAAGTCTTTGCCTTCCCCGCTAAACGCATGTAAATTGGATTTCGAACAGCCCCGGTGGGCCGCTGACTCTAGTCATGTCGCCGGGGCTTTGTACTGTCTTGACTACGTTTCGAGGTTCACGCCTCGATCGTTTCGCCCCTCCTCTCTGCGGGCTCCGCTCCTGATCAGTGATGACCAAACCCCTTGGCTTGGTGGCGTTCTCGGGCGTATCCGAGTCCGCGCACGCGACGGACATGTCGGCGTGCTCATGCACCATCGCGGTATGAGCACGCACGATGCCGTCAACACCGCAAACCTCGAATCAGCCCGCCGGGCCGGATGGCCGGAACTCACCGGCACCCCTGCACAGATCGGCTGGGCGGCCACCATCCGGGCAGCGAGGATGCGCGAGTTCGACGCCACCGAATCCGAGATGACCGACGCGGCCCGGGCCGCGCTCCGCAGCGTGCTGCTCGAGGTCACTACCGCCAGCGATTGGATCGACACGCGATCCAACCCCCATTGGCACCTGGTTCTGCTGGTCATCCAGCGATCCCCCGAACAGATCTCCGCGCTCGGCGCGCTATAGCCGATCCGGCGCACGGTCTTCGGTCGCGAGCTGGCTGCGAGCCCAGCCGGTCCGGGGAGTCGTTAACCCAGACGCGCCGCGGCACCAGGTGGGCTGCTGGGGCGCGCCTTCCTGCGTCTGCGCACCGGTGGTACCGACGGTGTCGGCGCGGCCGACGCGGCCGCGGTTATCGGCTGCAGCCTCGCGTCGTTGATCAACGTGTAGACGTTGCGGACCTTCTCGCGGGCGAGGGCACGAGAATTACCTGGGCTGTTCGGCACGAGCCGCTTGGTCACTCGCAGCAGTCCGCGGTCGACCAGTTCCTTGGTGCCCCGCGCACGGGTCGCGGGGGAAATCCCGTACTGGTTGGGGAACTTCTGGGTCGACCACCAGACCTCGGCGCCTTCACTGGCGTGGCTGTTCGACATCACAATCAACAGCATGGCCACCGCCGCCGAAGACATGTCCTGAATGTGGCCGTTGGTCCACAGCGTCAGCGGAATTCGGCTGTACCGGTTGGCCTCCATGGCCTGCTGATACTTCTGCTTCCGCTCATGCGACCGAGTCTTCGAGGCAAGGTCCTGCGCGCGAAAGTGTGAGGTGGACGGCAGCTCGTACGCGGCTCCGGAACCGCTCTCGTCGAGGATCTGAACGATCGATGGCTCACCCGGTTCGCGGACCAGGCGAACCAGCTTGGCGTCCTCGAGTGTGCGAAGCGCATCGATCACCCGCCGCGTCCCCTTGGTCTCGGGCTCGGGAAGCGCCAGCAGCTGCGCCCACTTCCGGGCCGGATAGTCCGTGGTGTGCGGCGCGGCGGCCGACCGCCAGATCAATGCCAAGTACAGCTTCACCGACACTGCTGCTCCCCGCCCGCCGGCCCCGACGAGTCTCGCCATCGGCGACCGCTGCCGCTCCTGGTCGTCCTTGGAGGCGCCAGCTTGGGTGAAGGACCACCGCAGCGGAATCGAGGTCCGCGAACCCGACGTCTCCGCGATGTTCACCGCGATCTCGATCGACGACTCGGGCACGTCCGGGCGTGGACATGGGAGTTTCTCGAATATCAGAATGTTAGGATCGACTCTATCGACCTGGTCAGCCATTTGGAGTCCTCCATACTTCTTCAACCAAACCGGGTCCATCTTATCTACAAACGTAGGTGTAATCAATCTCCTAACCGTGAGTTCACTTCAAGCTAACGCGACAGTCTTCGGGTGCAAGCTTGACATGACCCGCAAACTCCAATGTAGAGAACATATTTGCCTTTGGCGACGGCTGGGAGGTGTGCTACGATCTGATCAAGAGCTTCCGGAAGCGACATCGCAGCAACCGGGGTGGGGTCGACAGCCATTCGACTCACCTCCTCGGCGCGGTCGACACCGGATCTTGAGCGTTGGTGGGCTTCGGTCAGCCTCCAGGCGATGGGAGTCCGGCTTGCCAAGCCGGAGCATCCCCGCCTGGCACCACGTGAACGGAGGGGCGCCCCTGGAAAGGCGCCCCTCCGTCGTTTCCGCATCCGCCTAGGTCAGTTCCGGGCGATGAAGTCCACGACGTTGCGGTCCACCTCGGCGGTGCTGATCTCCAGCACGTCCTCCTGATGGTCGGCCCGGCTGTCGTCGATCTCTGTCGACTCGGGGAGCTCCAGCATCTTGGCCACCCGATCGACCGTGCCCAGGGCCGGGATCGCGTCGCCGGCGGCGGCGCCCTGCAGCTTCCGAGGGCAGTGGCGCAGCAGCTGCTCGACCCGGAAACGCTGGCGCAGTGGTGCGCTCGACTCGCCTCCGTCGCGCCGGCCACCAACTGACCGAGAGTTCCTGTCGGTGCTTGATGCGACACTTCGGGGAATTGCGTGCTCTGTCCCGGAGGTGAAGTCGCATGGCCGGAAACTCTGGTGACCGTGCGGAGGTCAGGCTGGTGGCGCATTGCCGCCGCTGCCACGGCTGGCTGCTGTCGACGAAGTCGATCGCCGAGGGCATCGGCCCTACCTGTGCGATGCGTGAGCGTGCCGAACATGCAGCGGCGTCCACAGCCGCGCTGACGCTGTTCGACCTCGCAGCCTGAGAACATAGCTGGGCCCTCACCCGAGTACCAGTCGGGTGAGGGCCCAGTCTTTTGGTGCGCGGCTACCGCGCCCCGGTCACAGCTCCTCTATGCAGGTGGTCGCGTCGGCGAAATACCGCACGGCCCCCGAGCTGGTAACCCGCTTGCGCCACTGCCCGATCCGCGCGTACCCGGCCACGCCCAGCGTCTGGTCGAGCGCCTCGAGGCTCGCGTCGACCCCGGTATCCAGCCGCACCGATTCCCACCACGATTCGACCGTGCGGCCATGGCAGGTGCCGGTGCCGTGGTCGTAGTAGACCTCGCAGCTGTAGAGGTCGGCGGCCGCGTCGCCGGCGTCGAGGCGCGCGATGACGTAGAGGTCGATCAGCTCGGTCATCGCTCGACCTCGGGGGTGTGGATGTGGCGGCGACCGGCCGGTGCCCGCATCGAGGCTGGGGCAGGTGAGCTGGTCTTCGACTGGTCGGCGCGCACCGACTTGCCGGTGCGCGGTGTGCGACCACCTCGGGCGGAGGCTGTTGCCTGGCGCTGGGCGAGGCGGTCGTCGCGCTGGGTGACGATCGCAATGGTCCGGTTCTCCCACGCGGTGCTGCGCTGGTGCACCGCACGACCGAGTTGCCCGGCCTGCCCGCCGATAGTGTTGATCTGCGCTCGGATCGTGTGCTGCTGCTCCACATCGGCCCCCGCGACCGCCAGGTGGGCGGTGAGGACGTCACGCTGCTGGGTGAAGCGCTGACGAGCCAGCTCCACGCCCTCGGTGGCACCGATAGCCACCGCGTGGATCGTCTCGCCGAGGTCGGCGACGCCGGACCGCACGGCCGCGGCCTGCTGCTCGGTAGCGGTCACGCCGGTGATGCCGGTGTCGTCGATCTGCTGGGTGATCGTCTCGGCGAACGTCTTCTTCAGCGCCGAGGCCGCCTTGATCGCGCGCCGATCGTCGAGGTCGGACTTGCTGCGCTCGTCGGCGAACATCAGCTCCGGCACCTGGTCCTCACGCCGGATCCGGCCCAAGTCGACATCGTCGAGCACCGCGGTGAGCTGGGCACGCTCGATCGGCGCCAAGCCCTTGCCGTCGACGGCGATTCCGCGCAGTTCGTCCCGGGCGGTGGCCATCCGCGCGATGCGCTCGCCCATGTCATCGCTGATCCCGACCTGGTTGCGCTCGTGGGCATCGTCGTCGACGAGGAAGTCGGCTTCGGCGGCCTGTTCCTCGGCGTCGATGACGTAGGCGGCGATCTTTTCGGCCAGCTGGTCGCGGTCGACGTAGTCGGGCCAGGGATTGAGATCGGGCCGATCCCCCGCCTTGAGCGCGAGACCGATCGCGCGCACGATCTGCTGATCCGCCGGTGTCATCACCTCGAGCTCCTCGGTGATGATGGCGCCCGACATCTGTTTGGCGGCGAAGCGGTCCAGCAGCGCGCCGATGCGGCCGCGAGCCTCTTCGCCCGGGTCGACCGCCACAGGCGTGGCGAGCAGGTCCAGGTCCGTGGTGTCCCCGCGCAGGTAGTCGACGGTGAAATCGACCATGGCCCGGTCGGATTCACTGAGCTCGGCCTGGTCGAGGTCGGCGGTGAGCTGAGCACGGCGGGCCTGCTCGGTGTCGAGGTGAGCTCCCGGGTTGGCCGGGTCGATGCCCTGCTCACCGGACCACCGGGCCAGCGCTTCCTCCACCGCGGCCTTGGCCGCCGGGGTGATCGGCGCCGCGGCGAGCATGCCGATCGCGGCCCGCTCACGCGCCCACAGCGCCGCCGCGTCGGAGAACTCCTGTCGGGCAGCGGCATCGTGGCCGCCGTCGATGGTGACCTTCATCGTCTGCGGGTCGATGATCACGCCCCACTCGTGGGCGTAGGAGGCGATGAGCTGATCGGTACGCTCAGCCGCCAGCGCGGAATCCTCACGCCAGGTCAGCGCGTCGACCAGCATCATCGAGCACGCATCCGGGTTGTGCCAAGGGATCTGGGCCATGCGCTCCTCGGCCGCCGTGCGTGCGGCGAAGGTGGTGGGAGCCAGCTCCTCGGTGGCGGCCGCCTGCAACTGCCGGCGGTTGTCGCGGGCCTGGTTGACCGCGACCAGGGCGTGGAGCTGGGCGCGGCGCTGTCCGTGCCCGACCGGATCAGGCTGGTCCTCACGGTCGATGCGCCCGTACCAGTCCTCCCAGTGCGGCGACCCTTCGAGGGCCTCGCGGTTCGTGCGCAGGTGATCCAGCAGCGCCGCGCGGGCCGTGTCGGTCTCGGCGAGATCCCCGCTGTCGTAGGCGAAGTCGAACTCCACTTCCAGGTCGTAGGCGAGATCGTCGGCCGCCTCGAAGTCGGGGACTCCGGCTTCGGGTTCGGGGCTCGTCGGGAGACCGAAGAGGGTTGTGCCCTCAACCAGCGCGTGGACGGTCGCGGCCATATCTGCCGGAATCCTCCCGGCGGCTGCGAGCTGGTCGACCTCGGTCGTGATCGCGGTGATCTCGGCGTCTGCTTCGGCGTCGATGACCGCGTACGCCCCGTGCCAGGTCTGGTCATGCTCCAAGACCGCACGGTGTGCGCGCATGTGGTCGTGGAACTGCTGTGAGGCGTGGACGACGGCGGGATTGGGTTCGCGGTCGACGGCCCTGCCATCAGTCGGCCACGTCGCCAGATCCGCGGCCAGAGTCTCGTCGAGGGCCTTCTCCAGCTGCACAGCCTGGTCGTGGACGGTGGTGTTGTTCATGGTGTTCTCCTCTTGGTGGGTGGTGGTCCAGGCCGGTCCGGGATCGCCGGTCTGGGTCAGGTCGGCCTCGGTGAGGCCACGACGTTCGGCGGCGCGCAGCTTGCGGGCGCGGACGGCTTTGGCGACCGCGTCGAGCTGGGCGGGAGTGGCCACACGCTTGGGTGGGGCCTGGGTGGAGTCGAAGAGAGCGGCCCATATCCGGCGGGCGCGCCCGCGGCGGCTGGTCTCGTGGACCATGACCGCGACCGGCTGTGCGCCGCCGGGGGCAAGGCCTGCGGCGCGCAGCTGGCGGCGGGTCATCAGGTGAGACGGAGCAGCCCGCCACGGGTAGGTGTCGGGCTGCTCATCAGTGGTGCTCATCGCGGAAACGTCACCGGCCCAAGCCCTTTTCGGGGCCCTTACCCGGGCGGCCGCGGTGGTGGGTGCGCGAGACACCCATGCCCGGGGACGTCCGGCGGGAGCCGCCACGGGCGTTGCGCACCGCCGCGCTCGGCGGCCGCGCCCGTCCGGCGTCAGCGGCCATGCGCTGGGCGACGGAGTCCTCACTGACTCCGGCTGCGCGCACGTCCTTTTCGAGGTCGGCGCGCCGTTCGGGACTGTCGTAGTCCGGGCCCGTAGGAGCGGCGGCGGCTGCCGCGGCGCGGGTCACCACGACCACTTCCCGGCGTTCGGCCCACCGGTCGGCGATGCGCTGGGCCGTCTTGCCCGCACTGGCAGACTCCCCCGCCGCGTAGTCGAGGTGGTGGGCCAGCTTGTTGCGCAGCGGCTCGGGCACACCAACGGCGGCGAGCTTGGCGCCGAGCTGCTGGTCCAGGCCCAGACGCTCGTAGTCGGGCAAGGTGCCATGGCCTCTGCCCAGCTCGGTCTGGGCGTCCATCACCCGGCCGAGCTCGGTACGGACCCGACGCACCGTGCCCTCAGGCGCCTGATTCGACTTGAGCATCTGCTCGGCCTGGCGGCGGTGGGCGTAGCTGGTGTCGCGGGCGATGTGGGTGGCGCGGTCGGCGTCGACGGCGGCCGCGGACCGGTCATCGGCCCACAACATGTCCGGGGTCTGGGTCTTCCCGGCCTCGATGTCGCGCAGGACCGCACCGACCTGGTCGCGCTCGTAGACGTGCAATCCCTTGCCGGACTTGAGGGCCTTGGTGATGGCGGCGCGGTGCTTGGTGGCCTGGCGCATCAGCCCGGCCGCGGTCGCGTCGTCGAGATCGGAGGCCTTGCCCGCCGCGAGCTCGGCCTGCGGCGCGAGAGTGGCGTACATGCGGATCTGGGTGCCCAGCTCGTCACGGTCGACGTGGTCGGGCCACAACGCCGGGAACCCCTTGGTCGGGGCCTCGTGGATCGCGCGGCCGCGATCACGGGCGGCTTCCTGGTCCTCCGGGGTCATCACCGCCAGCGCTTCGGACAGCTGGGTGCGGATCGACTCGGTCGGGGCACCGAGGCGGACCCGGTCCTGGTAGCGGCGCAGCAGATCGTCCACGCGCGGCTTGACCTCCTCGCCGTGGTCGACCAGCGCCTCGGGCAGGCGGCGCAGCTCGGCGGTGGGCTGCACCGCGCGGGTCTCGGCGAGATCGGCCATCGGCACCACATCGCCGGGGCGGCCGAGGTAGACGGCGACGAAACGGGCCTCGGTGCGCACCTTTTCGGGCACGCCCTTGTCTTCCATGACCTTGGTCAGCTCGGTCAGGGCCCGGGCGCTGGGGTGCGATCGCCAGGTCTCGATCGCCGCGTACAGCTCGGCCTTGCGGTCCTCCTCGATGCCCTGGGTGTTCGCGACGAGCTCCACCATCCGCTTCTGTGCGGTGGCCAGGCGGGCGGTGGCCGCGCGGTCGGACTCGGCACCCATGAGCGCTCCGGCCAGATCCGGGGTGGTGCCTGAAGTGACCTCACCGGACACCGGGTCGACCCGAACGCCGAAGCGCAGGTGCACATGCTGGCTGAGCTGGGTCATCATCTGGGCGGCGAACTGCGAATCCTCACGCCAGGCCGTCGCATCGGCGATCGCTTCAGCCACCTGAGTCCGGCTGGCGTTGACCAGGCCGGCGTCGGCGATCTTCGACAACCGCGTCTCCACCGCCTTGCGCTCGGCGGCGTGCCGCGCGGCGAGCTCCTCGGCAGCCTGCTCGGACTGCTCCTTGGCGACCCGCTCGGCGTGGGCGCGCTTTTCGGCCTGCTTGCGGGCGACCTCGGTCAGCTGCGTCATCAGCAGCCGCATGAACGTCGACCAGTGCGACCCGATCGAATCGACCTCATCGCTGTGGGTTTGGGGGACATCGCCGGACATGGCGAGCAGGTACTCAGGCACGGGGGCTCCTTCAGGGGTGACAGATGGAGCAGCCGAGACGGTGGAGGTCTCGGCTGCTGGAGTGGAATCGGCCTGCGCTGCAACAGCGGTGGGACCGGGGGTGTAGGGGTCCAGATGCGGGATCGGGACCAGCTCGCTGATGTCGTGGCCACACATCAGGTGGTCGTGCAGGTCCTTGCCGGTCGCGGCCTGCACGACCCGTACCCGCCCGACCAGGCCCGCCAGGGTCGACATGACCCGGTCGGCGCGCCGGTATCCGGCGGTGTCGTGGTCGGCGACGATCACGACCGTGCCCGCACCGGCGAGCCACTTCGAGTGCTCCGGGCCCCAGACCATCGCGCCACCGGCGTTGGTGGTCGCGGTCAAACCGGCCGAAGTTGCTGCCGCGGCGTCTTTCTCGCCTTCGACGATGTAGATGACGCCGCCGTCGGCGATGGTTTCGAGGACCTGCGGCAGCTGGTACGGGATCGGTTCGAACCCGCCCTTCTCCATCGCGCCGGACTCGGAGTTCCAGTGGCGCTGGGTGAACTCCTTGTCGCGGCCGTGCTCGAACTGGGCTTCCTTGCGGATGACCTCACCGGCGACGGTGCCGTCGGCGCGGACGTAGGGGTAGGCCTCGACGGTCTTCCACGACGAGGTCTGGCGCCCCAGATCCGGGCGGCCGGGCTGCTTGGGCGGCAGCCCCGCGGCTTCGAGTGCCTTGTCCGAGCGCGAGGCCGGCCGCTGGGTCGGGCGGGGCCGATATGCGCGGCGGCCCCGCCCGGCGGCGCGGCCCAGGCGCCGATCGAACATGTCCTTGACCTCGAGACCGACAGCCTCGAGGACCTGCTCGTTCTCGCACCCGGCGAAGCAGCGGACCACAGTGCGCTGCTGGCCCTGGTCGTACCTGACCCCCAGGGACGGCTTATGGGCGCGGCCGTCGCCTTCATGGCTCGGGCAGCAGTACTTGGTCCAGTCGCCCGACGGCTTGCCCTCGCCGACCCGGGATTCCAGGGCGGCGGTGATCGTCTCCCACGAGCCCTTCGGCTGCTGGCTGGTCATTCGCCGAACTCATCGATCGCGACCACCACGCGGGCCCGGCCGGTCGACGGTGGCGGCAGGTACAGCCCCGACGCCGTCATGCCCGGCTCGGGGCCGTCGTGAGCGTGCCCATCGGCGAACCAGCCAGTCGGCGCGGGCACGGTCGGCAGCCGCTTGAGCGAGTCCTTGTGCCCGTCGGCGACCGAGCAGTACTTGAACACACCCTCCGGGTCGTACAGGGCCGCCATCAGCGGATCAGCGCAGGTGGTCCACCACGTCGCCATCTCCGAGCCCGCACCCAAACGGGCTTCCTCCCAGGCCATCCAGAGCGCCTCGAGGCGACCCACTGCCTCGGAGTGGTCCCACCACTGCGGGCACCAGCGGATCTTGGCCTCGGTGCCCTTGCGGGTGACCTCACGCCGATAGGTGTGCACGAGGTACTTCTCGACGAACTCATCCAATTTGGCGTGGTGGAGCTTGCGCTCCTCCTCTTCCGGCTTCTCCTCCTGCGCAGGCTCGGGCTCCGGATCGGTGCCACCAGTGCTGGCCGCGACCGCGGCGGCGGCATCGGGGTTGACCGCGGCTTCGGCCTCCAGCAGCGCGGTCTCACGCATCGTCGCGACGACCTCGTCGGTGAGGAAGTCGTTGATCGCGCCTTGGGCGATCTCCTTCGCGGCGGCGGTGACCTGGGTGTTGACCGCCTTGCGCACCGCCGCCGACATCGTCGCGGTCAGGTCGACCCCGCCGAGGGTCGTCGCGGCCTCAGCGGCGTCGACCGTGTCGACGGCCTCGGTGGTGGTGTTATCGGTCGTGGTCATGCGGACTTTCCTTCCTGGTGGGGGTTGGGGACGACGTGCAGCGTCGGGCGGGCCGGGGGCCGCATGGTGGAGGCGAGTTCGTCGAGCGCCGCGCGGATCTGGGGCGCGTAGGGGCGGTCCATCCACGGCACCGTGGCGCCGAGCATCGGGGTGTGCCCGGAGAGGAAGACCACGACCCGGCCCTTGGGCAGGGCGGCGAGATCGCTGGCGTGGAGGGTGATTTCGCTGGTGCGCGAGGTCGAGGTCGACTGCGACTTCGAGTTCTGGCCCTGGCCGCGCGAGGTCGACGTCGAGGTGGTCAGCTCGTAGTGCGGGCCGATGAGCTCGGAGCGGTCACGCAGGAATCCGGCGTCGTCGAGACCTGCGCCGAGGACCTTGATGTTGGCCGCCGACCACAGCGCCAACATCCCGTCGGGGCCCCAGCAGCGCACACCCTGAGCCCAGGACTGCAACACGGTCATCACGACGATGCCGCGAGACCCGAAGTGGGAGTACTGCTTCGGCAGGTCACGCCACTTGACGATGTTGGCGGCCTCGTCGAGCACCACCAGCAGCGGAACCGGCATCCGGCCGGACGGGTAGCGGGTGCCCAGCTCGGCACCGGCGAAGGTGATGGCCTCACACAGCGCCGCCACCAGCGGGCCACCGGAGCCGGGGCCTTCCTTCGACAGCGGGTAGAGGGTGTCGCGCGAGTGCACGAAGTCAGCGACGTTGAACTCGCGGCGGGCCCGCTCCCCCTTGGCCGGCGGGCACACCCACGGCGCGATATGGGCGTACTGCAGGCAGCTCGCCATCTTCTTCGCCGTCGAGAACACACCGGACTTCTGCTTCTCGGGAGCGTTGTACTGGTCGGAGAGCGCACCGGAGACCAGCTCGTAGCCGCCTGCGGACACGATGTCGATCGGCTCCTGGTCCGAAGCCTTGGTCACCCACATGAACACCTGCGTGATCGGCCTCTTCGCCAGCGCGGCCGCCAGAATCAGCCCGGACAGCAGGCTCTCGCCCTCGGGCTCGAAGAACGCGTCCTTGGAGTCGGTGTCACCGCCAGAGGCGAAGTGCGCGGCCAGCATCGCCGCCCGCACCTGGGCACCGCGGCCGCCGTCCTCACCTGCGACCCACGCGATCGGATCCCAGTACCAAGTGCACGGCTCCTCGGCCACGCCCTGCGGGTCGAACACGTGGGTATCGCCCCGCTCGGCACGGATCTTGCGGGTCGCGTCGACCACATCGCGCTTGTTCGACGTCGCCACGACCGCACCGATGGCCTCGACCACGGCCGGGATCACGCGGCTGGTGGACTTGCCCGAGCGCGGGCCCCAGATGTCGATGTGCAGGTCCTCGTACGAGCCGTAGATCGGCTCCTGCGCACCGGAGACGTTGCGCGCCACCATCACACCGGGGGCGTCGCCAGCGTCCATCTGCACGCCCAACGAGGTGGCCTTCTTCAGGATCGCGGCGCGGTGCAGGTCGGCGAGCTCGCGGCCATCGGCCATGTAGCGGGCCTGGGCGTCGATCTCGCGGGCCGCGAGCTTGGCTTCGCGGCGCTGCTCCTTGCGCTCGCCGCGACGGTCGGCCAGCTGGGAGCACTTGCGGCACGCGGCACGCCAGCCCCACACCGACCCGACCGCGCCCGCGGCGACGGCGGCGGCCAGGGTGACCGCACCGCCGGTCGCGGCGCCGGTCCAGTGCAGCTCTCCGAGTCCCAGCTGGATCGCCAGCTTCACCGGGTTCCACGGGACGTCCTGCTGCACATCGGCATACAGGGCCTCACCGAGAGTGATGCTGGTCCGGGTCGCGGTCGAGAGACCGAGCACAGCCCCTACAGCGACCAACTCCTTGTACTCGTCGAAAGTCGTGGAAGTTCCGGGGTTCTTCACGCGGCGGTCCATGCCGCACCTCCTAGGTCGGCCCACACGACGCGGGTGGCGCCGTCGTGGCCGTGGATGGTCTGGATGTCGTCGATGCAGTCGGCGGTGACGGTCGTGCGCAGCTGGCCGCGCCAGCGCATCGAGACCGTCCCGTCGGGCCACACCACGCCGTCGGCGACATGACCGACACCGGAGAACCCCGTGACGTCGCGGTCACGGAAGAGGCGGAAAACCCGCACCTGAGCGCCGGTTTCGGTCATGGCCATCACGCGACCGCGACCTGGTCTCGGTCACCGGCCGCGATCGCGGCCAGCTCGTCGGCGGCAGCCGCACGCGCCACGGCGTAGCGCTTGACCGCCGGGGGCGGGGTCAGCACTCCGGCCACGACGGCTTCGGTGATCAGCCGGTCAGCAACCAGCGGGCCCGCCCAGCTCGCGCACTGGCGCAGCACCGGGCACTCCCTGCACACCCCGCGGGCCCGCGCCAAGGTCACCTGGTCGGTCGGCTCGGGGAAGAACACGTTCGTCGGCACGGTGTTGCAGGCGCGGTTGGCGGAAAACGCCGGGTCCAGCGCGGTTTCG
Source organism: Nocardia sp. NPDC055029 (assembly GCF_053608525.1). Taxonomy (NCBI): domain Bacteria; kingdom Bacillati; phylum Actinomycetota; class Actinomycetes; order Mycobacteriales; family Nocardiaceae; genus Nocardia; species Nocardia sp. NPDC055029. Next base: position 25,520 of record NZ_JBSGVQ010000048.1, on the reverse strand, counting down.
GTGCTCATCGCTGCTCACCTGCGTCCTGGCAGAACGCCGCGCACACCGGCATGGTGCGGGTCACCGGCACCGTGGAGACCTGCACCGGCGCATCGGGGTAGGTGTGGCTCGGGAAGGCCAACACGACCGCGACCATGACCAGCACAGCCAGGCCGATCACCGCACCGAACGCGGCGGCGATGGCCTTGATCGGGTTGCTGGTGCCCGCGCCGGGCCCGACCGGCACGTAGATGTCGACGTAGCGGTTGCGCATCACACCTGCACCTCCCGCACCCGGGCGACCAGCTTCGGGTCGGTGACCAGGGCGTAGAGCTTGGGGTCGGCCAGGCGGTCGGCGTCGATGCGCTGGGTCCGCGCCGAGGTGATCCGGGCAGCCTCACGCATGACCACCCGGTAGGTGACCTCGCAGTGGGTGCGGCCCTTCACATCGGTGGTGGGCTCGGCGATGTCGGTGACCAGCAGAACCCGAGCGCCATCGCGGTAGATGTCGGTGTAGAGGTGACCGACGGCGAGCTGCACACCCTTGGCGGTGGTGAAAGTCTTGGTCATCGCGATCACGCCCCCACCGGCATAGCCAGGTAGCCGAGGGCTTCGGCAGCGGTCAAACCGAGAGCGGCCGACCACCTTTCGACCTCCGGCTTGTCCGGCGCGATGGCGATCTGCAGGGCGGCCTCGGCCTGCTGCTGGGTCAGGTGGCGACCAGGCAGGTAGTCGACGACCCAGCGGCCCTCGCCCATGGAGTCGGCGTGGTGTTCGGTCGCCTCGCTGACCATGTGCCCGTCGGCGACGTAAACCGCGGGGATCGTGGGAGCTGCAGCGCGGCGCCCGATATCGCGGCTCCAGGTAGTGGGGATATTCATCGCCCCACCGCCGAATCACCGGTCTCGGCGGTGGCTCCCAGGCTTGGCTGGGGCATGGGGGTGGCCAGGTCGAGCAGCTCGGCGCGGCTGACGCGGATCTGATTCGACGCCATACGCCATCCGGTCAACTTGCCCTGGTCGATCCATCGCCGGAGCGTTCGCGAATGGACGCCCACCAGCGCGGCACCTGCGGACAACCGGATCAGTTCATGAGCGTCTGCGTCCCTGCGCATCTGCGGATTTGTCACGACATTTACTCCCTTGCCGTAATAGAGGTAGCTCTATTGGAGCAGGAAGGTGGAGGGTCGTCAATAGAACCAGCTGTAGTGCCGATCCCGTCTGGCAAGGTGAGTTATGGCTACTCTTAACGAGGCGACAAGGAAGGAGCACGGCGATGGCGGCTATCGGCGGATACCGGGAGTTGGCAGCGAGTCTTCGCACTGCGATCCAGCAGGGCGAATACGCGCCTGGCGCGACGTTGCCCAAGCAGGATGAGTTGGCTGAGCGCTACGCGGTCAACATCAAGACCGTGCGCCAGGCGATCAACCTTCTGGAGTCGGAAGGCCTGGTGACCCCAATCAGACGGCGGGGCACCGTGGTCCGTGAGCGGCCACCCATGCGCCGTCTGGGCGCCGATCGGTACTCGAAGAAGAAGTGGAAGTTCGGCGACACCGTGGCTTTCGTGGCTGATCGGGAAGCATCTGGCCGTCCATGGCAGCTCACCGACCAAACGCAGACCGTTCAGCTGGTCGAGGCCGACAGCCAGGTCGCTGATGCATTCGGGTTGGCGTCGGGCAGTCTCGTGTACGAACGAGCACGACTGGTGAAAGATGCCGACCAGCCAACGCACACACTGACGAGCTACTACTTGCCGACACACGTGGCGGGTACACCGCTGGTCGACCCAACTCCCGGGCCAGCCGGCCGCGGCGGGGGCTTCGCCGTCCTAACCTTGCAGGGCTTCGAACCCGACCACATGACCGAGACGATCTTCGCTCGGATGCCGACACCCGACGAAACCGAGCAACTGAACCTCCCCGCCGGCGAGCCGGTGATGGTGTTGACTCGCCAGACCTACACCGCTGACGACACTCTGGTCGAGTTCGCCCGCGGAGTTCACGCTGCATCACGGTTCGCCTGGACCTACAGCTTCGACCTTCCAGACTGAGGAGGGAACCCATGCCTTCGATTGCTATACCTGACAACCTCTGGGCCGAGGTCGAAACGCTGTGGGACTACAACCAGCTCGCCCAGGAGATGCGTCCAGTCGACGTTGGAATCGGGCTCGGGAGCCACGATCTGGGTGTCGCTACCTACACCGCTGACCTCTACAACCAGGGGATGTTTCCGCTCGTTGTGTTCACCGGCGCGAACGCGCCAACAACCGTGGATCGTTTCCCTCGAGGCGAGGCGGTCCACTATCGCGAGCACGCTATCGGTCGAGGTGTTCCCGACAGCGCAATCCTGGTGGAGCCCAACGCAACCAACACGGGCGAGAACATCGACTTCACTCGTGCGGCCTTGGATCAGCACGGTGATCTGAGCTGGATCCGGTCAGTGATGCTGATCTCTCGGCCGTACCAGCAGCGTCGTAGCTTCGCAATCTGTCGTAAGAGGTGGCCTGAGGTCGAGGTGCTCTGCTCGTCTCTCCCGCTCCCCCTGGACGATTACGTGCGCTCGATCGGCGATGCCGACCGGGTGATCAACATGCTCGTCGGTGACACCCAACGGATCTGGGTGTACGCCGAGCGTGGGTGGGCGATCGTGCAGGACGTGCCTGACGATGTGCGCGAGGCGTACGACCGTCTCGTTGCGGCTGGCTACACCAGTCGGCTCCTCCTTGCAGACGAGTAGCGCTGCCAGAGCCAAATTTGTTCGGTACGTTCGCCGATCCGGCTGTGCGGCTCCCCCCGGGTGGCCAAGCCAGAGACAGAAAACTCTCGATCACGCTGGGGCGATGCAGGTTCCACACACGCTGTGTGACATGAGGTCCTTGCCCTTCGACCCCCGGACAACAATGCTGATCACGGGGATGTCGGCGCGCCGATACCCTTTTTCAGAAAAACTCATGTAGGAATGCGGGTATGTCGACCACATCTTCCCGACGCGGCCGCCCCTCCAAGGGGGTCAGAGTCGTGTCGATTACAACCCGACTCCCTGCAGAGGTTCGAGAGGATGTCGACAGGATCGCCGCGGAGACAGGGTCAACCGTTAGCCAAGTCATCGCAGACCTGGTTTCGCGGGCAGTTGGACGAGGCGACCTCGTTCTTGAACTACAAGATCCGCTTCCGGGGCTCGCCAGCTAGCGCGCTGACCGCCGCAACCCACTCTCTCAAAGGAGTTCACGCACGATCTTGACCACACAGGCGGATGCCTGACCTACACAACCCCATACAACGCGAAATGCCCCCGACGTAGCAGGTCGAGGGCGATCGCATCCCCTGAAGGGATCATGTCTTGCGGGACAGATCTCAGGATAGCGCACGCACACACAAGATTGTGTGTGGACACGGCCTTGCCACGGAGAAAGGCTCGCGTACCCATCCTGAACAGCACAAAAACGAAACCTCACAGCGCAATCACCCCGCGCCGAGCGCACCCACCCGTGTCGAACTCGGCGCACTTGAGCGGGTTGTATACCGCGGCCAATGGCTGCTCATCGGTGCCGACAACCGTCGCGTCTCCACCGTCCGCTCACTCAACGCCCTGCGCCAGGGTCTCGCGGCTGGGACCGCTGTAACCGCGGCTGCGCGACTCGTTGACGGCGTGCACGGCGCCGATATCGACTCCGAAGACCCCGTGATCGGCGATGCCGTCGCCGAAGCACTCGTCGCCTGGTGCGTCAAACACGCTCTGCCCTACCTAGTTCGGGAAAGTGGGCGGCCCGGCGGCCGCCACGTGATCACCGCCATCACCCACCACCACGTTGACCCCTCCGAATGGCACACGCTGTGCCAGAAACTGTCCGAGGACTTCGGCGTAGTTGTCGATGACCGCACAGGCAAGGCGTTGCGGCTGCTCACCGCGCCGCACCGGCTCGGATGGCCCAGCCGTGTCATCAGCCGAACCATCACCCCCGGCGATGTCGTCGACGCCCGAAACCTCTACGACGGAATCCCTTCTGCCACGCGCGCCGGATCGCCGCGGCGCAACTCACACGCTCGTGCGGCCCGCCGCGTGACCGATGGATCTCGATCCGAGATCGAATTCCGGGTCGCGATGGTCCTGGCGCGGCGCGGTTACACACTGGATGAGGCGTGGACTGAGCTGCGTCATCAGCTAAATGAGAACGCGAAGGCATTCGAGCAAGGCCGCGACTGGTGGAAGCGTTACGTCTGGCTCATCGCGGTGACGACAGTCGCTGCCGAGCAAGGTCTTTCACCCGTACAAGCTTGGGCACTGGTCGAACGCGACCGCCTTGGCGCCTGCGGTCGATCCTGGTGGGATGAACTCTGGTTACTCGCAAAGGCTGAAGCCGACGCCGACCGGCCTCGTGCCGTCCGGCTGGCAGGCGAACTGTCGCCCACCGCGCTCGACAGCGTCGATCCTGGCGATGCCGAGGCGATGCGCCGCGGCCTGCACCAGGCCGTCGCTGCGACCCTTATTGGAGTCGATCCGCGGCGCCAGCACAGCGTCCTCGTCGTCCTCTGTGCCCTTGTGCCCGCGCTGCTGGCACGTGAGGGGTCGATGAGCATGCGCCAGATCGCCGAGCGCGGCCACGTCTACACCAGCACGGTCCAGACCGCGATCACAACGGCTGTTGAGCACGGACTGCTCACCATTGCCTGCCGCTATCCAGGCGGCGCTCGGTCCTGCCAGACCTACGCGCTCGGACCAGCCGCTCAACGCTACGTCGAAAGACCCCCGAGTTCTCCGCACACTAGCTGTAGCACCCCCGCCCCCCTCGGCCACAGCTCCCCCTCCAAGCTCACTGCGCTCCACACCGCCGAGCGTGAGGCCTGGACACCCCGCAGTGACGTTCTGGCCTCTGTCGCGGCCGGAGAACGCCTCGCGACTAGCAAGCACCCAGTCGCCAAAAACCTGCGCTCCCAGTGGTTTCAGAAGAAGTGGTGGACTTCGCTCACTGTTGAGCAGCGAGCCGAACGTATCCGACTGAGGCAAACGGAACTTGGGCAGCTGCACCGGTCCCTTCGTCGGTCCTGGTTCACCTGGCTCGGCGAACGTGCCGGAATCGTCGAGGCTGCCGAGCACTTTATTGCCTCAGCACCAGAACCGGCGCCAGAGGCAGCTACGGTTCTCGCGGCCGCGCCGGTCACGCTGCACCGCGGCCTGAGGGATCCAGCGGTGACCCACCGGATCTGCACGGCGGCCGACCAACTCGTGTTAGCCGCATGACCTCAATTTCCCATAACGGCGCTCGGGCTTCTCGGGGTACTACAGAAGGATCGCCATCTGGCACCTGGTTGACGACGTGCGGATCGAGGCATTGGCCGCCCGCTACAGCGGTCCGGAGCGGGCGGCCAATGCCTCCGTGGACATCGCGAAAGCTGATCTGTAGGCCGCGCTCGCCGACATGAACTTTGTTGGACTTCCGGCGACTACTGCCGGAACCTCCCCTATGAGGCGCGATCTTTACCGCGGTAAAGATCGGCGGAAGCGCATAACGGTGCGTGGCGCCTTTACCGCGGTAAAGATCGGCGGAAGCGCATAACGGTGCGTGGCGCCTTTACCGCGGTAAAGATCGGCCACTGTCAGCTGACGCGGACCGCCTGCTCGCCAATGGTCGCGTTGAGCGAGGCGATCAGGGCCTGGAGTTGGTCATGATCGAGATACCCGGTCAGCGCGGCGGCCAGAGTCTCTGGTCCGGCGCCGAACTTCTTCAGCGCCTTGGTGACCTGGGGAACTGAGGCTGGCGCGGGCTTCTTCGGCGACCGCTCGGACTTCTCCGCACCGGAGTCCGCGGCGAGCCAGCGAGCGACCTGCTCCTCGCGCGGCACCCGAGCAAGGCTGCGGGCGACCCGCACCGCGAGATCACCCCGTCGCAACGCATCCTGCAGCTCCGGGGCGAGCTGGAGCAGTGCGCGCCGCTGCGAAACCCAGCCCTCCGACCTCTTGAGCTGTCCACCAGCTGCCGCCGCTGTCCCACACTCAGCTATCAGAGCATCAACCGCGCGGGCTTCCTCCAACACGTCGAAGTTCTGCCGGTCGACGTTCTCCGCGATCGACACCGCCAGCAACGTCGCCCTGCTGGCCGCGACCTCGTCCTTGACGACAAACTCCAGTTCGGCGCGGCCGAACTTCTGCGAGGCCGCAAGACGGCGGCAGCCGTTCACGACGACCCAACGAGCACTGCCGAGATCGGTCTCGTCCTCGGGGTAGAGCCGCAGGTACGCAGCACGGGTGACAACCAGCGCAGGCTGCAGCTGAATCTCGGCGATCGAGGCCAGTCCGGTCAGGTCCCCGAGATCCACACGCGGGTTGCGAGGGTTCGCGACCAGATCCGCCAATGGCGCGGACGTCTGAGGCGCCGACGACTGCTGCAGCGCCTTCTCGCCGTCGACGGGGGAGTGGTCGCCCGTCGCGGACACCAGATCAGCCAGGTTCTTGCGTGTTCCGCCGCGCGCCATCACGACACCCGCAATTCGAGCGCGAGCCGGAAGAAGTCCTCCCGAGCACGCAGCGCCGTGCCGGAGCTGGCGTACTCGGTAACGACCTGCCCGTTTAGTGAGGCTCGGGAATGGACTTTGTATCGGCGGACCACCGTCCGGGCACACGACCACTCGTTGAGTGCCATGAACTCGAGAGTCTCGTCGCGTTCGGCCTCCCCGTCCCGCGGGTCCCAGTTGTTCAGCACGACCGTGTATTTCAGGCCCCGCGGCGCGACCACCTTCCGGATCGTCCGGACAGTCGGGTCGAAACTCAACGGTTCCGGCGTGATCGGCACGACCACATGATCAGCGCAGTCCAGCACCGCCCGCATCGCATCGGCAGCCGGGCCTTCGCCGAGCGGGTCGCGGCTGTCGTCGGCCGGCGACATGTCGATCCAGCCGGGCGTGTCGACGAAGACGTGGTTGATGCCGGGAAGCTCGCGCAGCTTGCGTAGCCCCTCGAGGTCCTCGTGGGCCTGTACGACGTGGAACGGCAGATCGTCGACCCTCGACCCCCACCACACCGCTGACCCCTGCGGGTCGATCGAGACCGCGGCCACATCGGCCGGGTCGTCGTCGGCACTGGGTCGACCGGCGACATCAGCGGTCACCGCCGCCAAATTCACGGCCAGCGTGGACTTGCCCACCCCGCCCTTCTGATTCAGCAAGACATGCACGTACGCCATTCAGTTTCTCCTCCGTGGCTTCACCCGACCTTCCCGGGCTACTCGGACGCCCGCAGCATAAGGCCCGGATCCGGACTTCCTCTCGCCAAAACACCGGCGTTGCAAGACATTTCAAATGCGTGTAATACATGCATTTGTCACATGCATGTTAGAATTGTGCTATGCCCGAACCCTCTGAATCCGCGAAGATTGCTCTGCCCCCGCGCCGTGGTCGACGGCGAGGGTCCAAGCGGCCGTTCTCGACGCAGTTGGAGTCCACCACGTTGGCGCGACTGGATTGGGTTGTCAGCCAGGGATACGTGCTGACCGACACCGTGGACGCCGCGATCAACGCCTACCTCGACGCCGCCGGTGTACCCCGGCCCGACGCCGAGGGCCATATGCCCGACACCAGCCCGGAAGGGGCCCGCTGATGTTCCGCCAATCCACCACACCCCGAACACTCAGCTCGCACGACGAGCTCGTCGCCGGCGAGCTGACGGACCGAGTGCAGAAGGCCCGCGATCGGGTGGCGCACCAGTACGACCCGGCGCTGCTCGAAGCGCTGTCGGAGAGTGAGCTCGCCCAGGAACGCCAGCTCGCCGAGCTGGTGCGCGCACACCAGCGCAACGAACAGCGTGCCCGCATCCACGCGGCCGCCGACGCGGCTGATCGCGTCCGCGTCACCGCGGCGTCGCTCGCGGATCGGGAAGCGGCCGATCTGCTGCGCGCGGCGCAGGCGGTCGGGGAGCAGCGTCACAGCAGTAGCCCGCACGCCAAAGTCGCTCGGCTGCACCGGCGCAAGCCGCGCGTGCTCGCGCTGTTCGCCGGCGTTGTCGGCTTCTCGATGTTGTTCTCCGCGGTCACTGTGCAGCAGAACATCGCACCGGGCATGGACACCGCGAATCCGATGTTCTGGCTGTCCTACGGCCTGGAGGCCCTCATCTCGGCCGTGTTGGTCGGGCTGATGATCTCGACCGCCGACACTTCCGAGTACGACGTCTTGAGCAAGGAGAAGCTGCGGCAGGTCTACCTCGTCGAGGCGGCGTTGCTGCTCACCAGCATCGGGCTGAACACCTTCCCCTACGTCCTCGCCGGCGATCTGGCGGGCTTCGGCGTGCACGTGATCGCGCCGGTGATGATCGGCGTCGCTCTGATCAGCCACCGCCTGGTCGCCGAGCGGTACGGCCGCGCGATCGAGCAGGCCACCGCCGCCATCCCCGACCACGAGGATCTTCAGGCCCGCCTGGTCGCCCTGACTCAGGTCGGCGACGCGGCGAACCAGATCGTGCCCGGTGTCCTCACCGCAGAGCGTGCAGATCAGGACGAGGTCCTCGACGCGAACGTTGAGGACACGATCACGATTGCGGCAACCGAACTGGACACCACCCAGCCGATCGCGGTCGAGGTGGCGACCGACGCGTCGCGCGCGCGCGACGCGGCCGGGCACAGCGCCGATCGCGCGCGACCGATCGCGCGCGACGAACACACCGAGGAGGCGGCCGATCGCGCGCCGATCGCGCGCGAGGACATTGATCCCGTGCGCGGAACCATCGCCCAGTCGATCGCGCGCGCAGCGCGCGACATCGACGACACCGCGCGCGCGGTCGAGGTGTCCGAGACCGCTCTGATCGCGCGCGACGAGCAGCCCGAGCCTGAGACCGATCGCGCGCCGATCGCGCGCGGAGACGACACCATCGCGCGCGCGGAGACCGCGGCGATCGCCGCGCACACCCCGGCTGAGCTGGACACCGATCGCGCACCGATCGCCGCGCACGACGCCGAGCCTGCACCCGTAGTTGAGGAGTCTGGTGTGGAGGATGCTCCGGCCGGCGGCGAGGCCGCGCGCGAGCCGGAGGCGATCGATCGCGCGCGGACCGCGCCGATCGCGCTCGTCTCGATCGCGCGCGAGGACACCGATCGCGCGCGGCCGTCGCGCGTCGATCGCGCGCGGGAATCCTCGACCGCGGGTGCGCTCGCGCGCGCGACCGAGCCTGCGCCGATCGCGCGCGGCGATCGATCGCGCGCGGACGATCACGGTCCGTTCGATCGCGAGCTGTCGCGCGCGGAGGCGAGCCGGTATGCGCGCGCGGTGTCCGATCGCGGGCTGAGCAAACAGCCGGTGTCGGTGCTGACCGAGATCTACCTGCTTGCCTCGCAGGGCCACAAGGCCAACGCGATCGGCACCCAGGTCGAGCTGGCGCACTCCACGGTCGGGCGCGCGCTCTCGCGTGTCGACCAGGTGGTGGGTCCCCGCCCGATCTGATCCCCGCTCCTCACACAGCGACAGGGCCCTGGCGGCGCATATCCGCCAGGGCCCTGTCGTGTGCAGACCTTACGTGACCTACCCGCTGATCCTGCCGCGGGCTACTTCCTCGGCGAGTGCGAGTGTCGCGTGCACCTGGGCCTGCGCCTGCAGCGCCTGCACCCGCTGCCACTTGTTCCCGCCGATCCCAGCGTTCGAGAACGCGTTCACGTGCCCCTTGTTCTCCAGCTCCATCTCTTTCCGCATGATCGCTTCTGCCTCGGCCGCCAGCGCCTCGGCACGCGCTGCGTGTGTGTCTCCCATGTCGGTGACGGTAGCCGCCGATGCTCCCGCGCCGCCCGAAAATTTCGGCGGTGAGGGTCGCGCTGCAAGACGCGTCCACCTCGCCAACCAGCGCGGTAGCGTTCTGGACGGATTGAAGAGGAGCGAGCTAGTATTTAGGTGACCTAAGATCGGTCACCCCACCCGTTCGGGTGGTCGCTGCGCTGGGCTGTAGGGAGGCTGCGGGATGGCTGGAGAGTCGTCGAATCGGCGGGCGTCGGTGCGCCGCGAGCGGCAGGCCAACGTGCCCGGTGGACGCCCGCATCGCCACATCGTGAAGCTGTCGGATGCCGAGCACGAGGACCTCACGCGCCGTGCTGCCGAGGCGTGTGTGTCGGTGCCGCGGCTTCTGGTGGAGTCGGCGCAGGACTCGGGCAAGGTCGAGGCCGGCCGGGCGTTCGCGGCGATGCGGCTGCTCGAGTTGGACGATCAGATTCGTCGGATCGGCGCGAACGTCAATCAGCAGACTCGGCACATGCATCAGGTGCGTGGGGAGCTCGCGTCGGATCTGGTGGTCGCGCACCTCGACGCGCTGCACGCGGTGGTGCGTGCGTGCTTGAGCGTGGACGCGACCGCGCGGTGGGTGATGGGCAAGGGTCCGGCGGTGACCGAGACGTCGGTGGTCGTCGAGGCGGACCTGGCGGTGAGCGAGGAGTGGGCGGCCGCGGTCGACGGCGAGGGGTGAGCGGCCGATGATGCCGAACATCGTGAAGGGCTCGAACATGGGTGGGCTGCTGCGCTACCTCGCGGGCCCGGGCCGGGCGAACGAGCACACCGACCCTCGTGTGGTCGCGGGCGACCTGGTGACCATGGCCGTCTATGCCGGGAGCATCGACGTGGCGCGCGCGGGCGAGCTGGCGAAGCTGCTCGACTCGCCGCGGCAGACGGTGCTGCGTGGGGAGCCGGTGTTGGTCACCAACTACCGCGAAGCGCGCGCGAGGATCGCCGAGGGCGTGCCGCGCAAGGAAGCGTTCGACGCGGCGACGAAGGATCAGAATGTCTGGCACTGCTCGCTGAGCTTGGATCCGAAGGAGGGTCAGCTCGACCCCGCGAAGTGGGGTGAGATCGCGCGCCGTTTCATGGAGGAGATGGAGTTCGTCGACCGAGCCGACGGAGCTCCGGATGTTCGGTGGACTGCGATCCATCACGGGCTGACGAAGAACGGTGGCGACCATATCCACATCGCGATGGCGGTGGTGCGTCCGGACGGTTCGCTGGCCGATGTGCGTCGCGATCATCCGCGCTCGCAGGCCGTGGCCGCGACGATCGAGCGTGAGTTCGGGCTGAAGGTGCTCGCCTCGCGCGAGGACCGTGCCACCGAGCAGGCGACGCGTCCGGACGAGCGCGGCCGCGCGGAGCGGGTGGGTGCGGCGGAGACCGATCGCGAAGCGCTGCGGCGCCGGGTGCGCGCGGTCGCGACCGCGACCGAGTCCGAGGCGGAGTTCGTGTGCGAGCTGCGCGCCGACGGGATGGTGTTGCGGCCGCGGTTCGCGAAGGGCGGCACCGACGAGGTCGTCGGCTACGCGATCCGGATGCCCGCGCAGAAGAACCTGCAGTCGGGCGCGTGGGAGAAGGCGGTCTGGTACGGCGGCGGGCAGCTTTCCAAGGACCTCACGCTGTCGTCGCTGCGCGGGTGGACCGGATGGGATGCCTCCGAGGACGCGCGCACCGCGGCGGTCGCGGAGTGGTCGCGGCCGGCGACCACTCGCAGCGGTCGGGCGATCGGACCGAGTCCGATGTCGGAGCAGGACGCGATCCGTCAGCTCGGTCGGTGGAGCCAGTACATGTCCACGATCCCGGTGTCCGATCGCGACGCTTGGGCGAAGGCGGCGTCGCAGACTGCCGGGTTGTTCGCCGCGGCGTCGGTGCGCACTGAGACCAAGCCGGGCCCGCTGGACTCGGTGTCGCGGCAGCTCGCTCGCGCCGGGCAGCTGCCCGCGCATCGGCGCCGACCGCAGCAGGTGCACGGCCAGGGGATGCGGGCGGTGGCGCGGATGCTGTGGTCGATGCAGTCCGAGGCGACGAGCAAGGTCGCGTTGGCGGTCGCGTTGACCGAGTGCCTGCTCGCGATTATGGACATGCTCGCCGAGCGCGACCGCGCCCAGGCCGCGAAGATGCTGGCCTCGCATGCGCACCGGTCGTTGACCCAGGTCCACATGCGTGCTGCCGGGATCGACCCGACGCGCAAGACGGTGCCGGTCACCGAGGTCGGTTCCCCGCCGTGGGTGGCCGCGCGTCGATCGCTGGCGGTGATCAACCGCGAAGATGGCGCCGCCGTCGAGGGCGAGGTGGCAATGATGAGCAGTGCGTGGCGGGCCAAGCGGGTGGCGATGGCGGGTCGCCCCGGCGCGGCTCGGGTCGACGAGTTCGGGCACGTTGTCGATGAGCCGAGCAGGCCGTGGAAGCAGCGGACGGTCTCGCGTGCTGCGGGCCCGCTGACGCCGCCGACCGGCGACAAGCAGTCCGGCAAGACCACACCAGGGCGCACCACTCCTCGGCCGTCCACCGGGCCGTACCCGGGGTACAACCCGTACGGGCCCGGTCAGGACCGCGGCCGCGGGCCCGAGCGGTGACACCGCTCGACTGGCAGGCGCAGGCGCTGCACAGTTCCTCTTCGCGGAAGAGGCCGGCGACCGGTGTGCCGAGCAGATCACCTGCTCCGTACACCGGGCCCGTGTCTGGCTAGCGAGCTACTTCCAACTCAACGTGCACTGTTTCGCGGGGGCGAGCTGGCAGGCGACGTCAGAGTGGTCGTACACGAATACTCCAGCGGCAAGCAGCGCGGCAGTGATCAGACCGCCCCCGACCTGGAGGGCAAGTTGCCCTCCAGGTGTGCCAGCCCAGCTGGGAGGGCGAGTCGGTTCCTTCTGGTCTACCCCACCGCGACGGAGGTTGAACATGATGTCTCCTAATTGAACAGTCCTGGACCCGCTCTGTTCGGGATATGACGAGGTTAAGCGGCCGATTTCTACTGTTCAATACAAAGAGACAACGTGCGACGTTGAGAGACAATATGATACTTACCATGATGGCAAGACGTCCCCGTGCTCTTGACCCCGCCGCCGGACCCGTCGTTCAGTTCGCTCTGAAGCTGAGGGCGTTGAGGGACAGCGCTGGGCTGAAGGCTCCGACCGTCGACCAGATCGCGAAGTCAGGTCATGTTTCGCGATCTGCGATTTTCAAGGCCCTCAACGGCGCTGTCCTCCCCAGTCGGCAGACTCTCGCGGCGATGGTTGATGCGTGGGGCCGCGGCGACCATTCATTTTGGATCGAGCAGCGAAACCGTTACGAGGAAGCCAGTGAACTCCTCCGCCTTGAGCGAGAGGGGCACGGGTTCGCTGGATCTGCCTCAGCTTCCGATACCCGGTCGACCTTTCCGCCGGTGCTGTCACGGGAGGATAAGTCCAAAGACGCGAGCAGTCTTGTGGTCGAGGAGGCCCGGCATGCCATGCAGATGGCCGCGAAAAGTTGGAAGGACCTGCTCGATGCAATTGAGTTGCTGCGCATGACCGCTGAGGGGAAACAACGATCCTACCGAGAGATCGTCCAGCTAGTCGAAGACGCTGATCTCGGATATGGATTGAGCGTGGGCACGCTACACAACTTCTTGACCGGTCGGACGTTTCCGTCCCGCAAGACAGCACTGGGTATCGCGATCGCCCTCGGCGGCGACGCCGAACAGTTCAACCGATTGTGGGCTGAGGCTTCCCGATGGGAGCAAGAGCGGCATGCGTTCACTCATGGCACTCACCCCAGCCTGTAGCTCACAGCCCGAGAGACATTTCCAGCACGGGGTAATCCAGGTCTTGGAGTGCAGAGGAAGTTACACAGAAGGGGAGGACGGCGACGCCGAGCGGGGCGAGGTGCGCATCGTTTGGGCAAGCGGGCGGCGGCTAGGGTAACGGGCTGCCGCGCACGCTTCGCGCACTTGCCCCACACGACCTGTGGCAAGCCTGCGGAGCAGGCGCGGCAGTACTTCTTCTACAGGCCCAGGTCCGGGCCGGAGCGGGGCGGCTCGTAGATCGGCCGGTGGTGGATCGGCGGCTCGATCCGGCGCGGCGGTTCCGGCTCGGAGTCCAGGACTCCGGTGGCGCGCACCAGCGCGTCGGGGCCGTCGAGATAGTGGCGGGCCTGGTTCTCACGTTCGCGGTCGTCGTCGGTGAGCTCGCTGCGGCGCCGGTGCTCGGTGACCACCGAACGTAGCTGCCCACGCAGCTGCTCGCTGGACTGAGCGAACCGGAGACGGGAGTCGGCTCGAGACTGGTCCTGGGCTTGGGCGGCGTCGAGTTCCGCGGTGCGTGCCTCGGTGTCGTCGGCGGCGGTCAGGACCGACTGCCAGCGCTGCTGGGGTACGCCTTCGCGGCCGGCGGCGTCGTAGATCGCTCGGGTGCGGGTGAGGTAGTCGCGGTGCGCGGTCTCGGCGGCCTGTAGCTCCTGCTGCTTGGCCTTGAGGTCGGTGTCGCGCTGGCGGCGGGCCCACCACGCGGTGTCGCGATCACGGATGTCGGCGAGCTCTTGGCGCAGCGTGGCGACCGCGGTTTCGGCGGCGCGCTGTTGGTCGGCGAAGGAGGCGAGTTCGGTTTGGGCGCGGCGGATTCGGGCGGCGTCGGCGTCGAGACGTGCGTGGGCGGCGGTGACTGTGGCGGCTTCGCTGCGGTCTTGGTGGTCGGCCAGGTGTGGGATCGCGGCGGTCTGGTGCTGGCGGAGTCGGCCCCGCAGCCGCGCGAGTTCGTCGCTGAGGGCGGCGTCGCTCATGCGGCGTAGCCGGTCGTGTTCCATGATCTGGATCTGCCGGTTCGCCGGGGCTTCGGTGGTGGGTGGGAGCTGGTCGAGGTCGCCGGCCAGGCGCCAGCGCAGTGCGGCGGCGGGCTGCTCGGCCGGGAGCGGGCGGGCGGCGGCCGCGGCGCGGGCGGCCTCGGCGATGTCTCGGCCGTGGTCGTCGGCGCGGGAGAGGTCGGCGGCCAGCAGCGGCCACACCGGGTCGTCGGTCAGCCCGGACACCGACAGCTCACCGGCGAACGCTTCCCAGCGGCGGACATCGGCGTTGGTGTCGCCGAGCCGGGTGGCTACCCGCTCCTCGAGGTGGCGCTGCAGGTCGCGTTCGGCGTGAGCTGCAACGGCGGGCCCGGTCGGGCGGCGGTCTGTGTCGGGCACACCGTGCCCTGCGCGCCAGGTCGCCAGCGCCGCAACCAAATCCGGGTGCGCGGTCAACGGCTGTGCCCACAGCGGCGCCTGGTCGTCGGTGGCGTCTGGCCAGGTGCGGGCGAGGTCGCGGACCTGGTTGGCCAGGTCGCGGATCTGTGCGTCGCGGGCGGCCAGGTGCGGGCCGAACTCGGCGTCGGCGCGCAGTTGGGCTGGGATGGCGGGCAGCCATCCCAGCGGCCCGAGGTCGCCGAGCGGTTTCCCGGGGCGGCTGGAGTGGTAGCCGCTGGGGTCGATGCGCCAGTCCAGCACGGCGGCCGGGTCGGCGGCCGTACCGAGCTCGCGTGCACTGATCGCGGTGGCCAGGGTCTGGACGGGATCGTTGCCGTCGAGGGCGAGAGTCACCAGGTGCTGACGCAGGACCGGGTAGGCCGCGGCCGTGGTCAGGCCCGGTAGCAGGGACTCGGCCGCGTCGTCGAGCGCGGCGAGTGCCTGCGCGCCGTAGCGGGTTTCGGCGGCGACGCCGAGCGCGTCGAGGTAGGAGTCGACCGCACCGACGAGCTGGGTCCTCGGGTCGTGGGCGCGGGCTTCGGCGGTGGCGGCCGAGACCTGGACGCCGTCGCGGGCCAGCACATTGGTGAGCAGGTCCAGGGCGGTCGGTGGCCGCACCGCCTCGTACTCGTACAAGTTCGGTTCGCCGCCGTCGCTGGTGGACAACCAGATTCGGTTGCTGGCGCGGCCGCGGGTGAGTGCCACATACAGCTGGGGGCGGGTTTCGCGGCCGGTCAGGACGGTGTGGCATGTGTCGACGGTCATGCCCTGGGCGGAGTCGATGGTGGTGGCGTAGCCGAGCTGGGTGTGTTCGGCGACGTAGTCGGCGGGCAGGGTGACCCGGCGTCTGGAGCCGATGTGGGCGGCGGTGAGGCGGCCGTCGTCGTGCACGGTCTGCACCCTCCAGCGGGCGCCGTTGCGCACGTAGTCGGTCTTGGAGATCCGCAACCTGCGCTGGTTGAGGCGGGTGCAGATCATGTCCCCGGCCGACGCGCGCAGTCCGTCGCCGAGGACCACCTCGGTGCCAGGGTCGTCGGAGAGGCGGGCGAGGCGGTCGGCGCGGGCGCGCGAGTTGAGGTCGGTCACCAGCTCGCGGGTTGGGGCCAGCAGCGCCGCGTCGCGGCCGGTATCGATGTCGGCGGCCCACGCCAGATACGCCTGTTCGGTGACGGCGTCGAGGCTGCCGATCCGGATCCGGTCGTGGTCGGTGTAGTAGGCCAGTCCGGCCGGGTCGCCCTCGCGCACAGCGAGGCTCGCGGCACGCTCACCGAGGTCGGCGAACCGCATCACCACGCTCAGGTTCGCTGATCCGGCGTGGGCGACGATGTCGCGGATGACACCGCCGGCGGCGACGGCGGAGAGCTGCCGGTCGTCGCCGATCGCGCGGACACTCGCGCCCCGATCGAGCAGCCAGGTGACCGCGGAGTCGAGTTTGAGGGTGGCGGCCTTGGCGGCCTCGTCGAGGATCACCAGTGTGCGGGGCCCGACCTCGGTCAGCCACGGCGGCGGCTCGAGCAGCTCGCCTGTCTCGAGGCGCTGGGCGAGGCTGACGAGCAGGTCGACGGTCGAGGCCGGGGGCTCGATCTCCTCGGCCAGGACCGCGGCCGCCGACGCGGTCGGCGCGAGCCCGATCACGCTGCCGCCCGCTGCTTTCCAGGCATCGGCGAGGACCCGCATCGAAGTCGTCTTACCCGTCCCGGCGGGGGCGAGACCGACCTGCAGGCGGGCGCCGGAGGTCGCGAAGGTGCGCACCATCGCGGCCTGGCCGGGGTTGAGGGCGAGGCCGTCGTTGTTGGCGGCGTACTCGATGATCGCGGTGTCGACGTCGGTGACGGTGATGCGGTGTCCGTCGTGGCGCAGCCCGGCGTCGACGAGCCTGGCTTCGGCGGCGATGATCTGCGGCGAGGTGTAGAGGGTGGAGCGGGCAGCGGTGTAGACGCTGGTCCCGTCGCTGCGCGACAGCTCGGCCACCGCTGGGGCTACGTCGTGGACTCCACGCGGCACCGAGACCGGTTCGGAGAGGGCAGCATCGGTGATCTGGGCGACCACGGTGGCCCACTGGTCGCCGGCGATCCGGCCGCGGACCTGACGCTCGACTTCGGCGCGGATGTGGTGGTGTTGCCAGGTCGCGCGTGTCTGCGAGACCACCGCGACGGCTTCGGCGGCGGTGCGGGTGATCCACTCGCCGGTGATCTGCTCGCGGTCGGGAACCTGCTGGGCCAGGGCGGTGTTGACCATCGCTTCGACGGCGTCCTCGCTGCCGAGCACGGCGATCGCGTCGGCACGCCAGGTGGCGCGCTGCTCGGCGTGGCTGCGGGCGGCGTGCTTGCTCGCGCGGGTGGACAGCGTCGCCTGCTGGGCCAGGTCGACCAGCTCGAGCGCGGTCGGCTCCCGGTCGTGGTCGGCTTGGAACTTCGCGGCGAGCTTGGCGGTGGCGGACCGGATGGCGCGGCCGCGCTTGGACCACTCGTGGATGAGGCGTTCGTCGACGCCGACGACCTCACGGACTGGGCGTTTGTCGGTGGCGTCGCCGCGGTCGGCGAACACCAGGCCCAGCATCTGCTCAAGGTGGTGTTCGAGGCGCGTGTTGTACATCTCGCTGCAGGTGACGTTGTAGCGGTAGATCATTCGGCCGTCGATCGCGCCCCACTTCCCGTCGCCGCGTAAAACGTTGTTGGCGAGGACGAGGTGGGTGTGCAGGTCCGGGTCGCCGGCGCGGGAATCACGGTGATCGAAGCCGGTGGCGATGAGTCCGGCGACCTCGACCTGGCGCACGCTGTGGCGCCCGACCCGCGTGTAGAGGACCTCGGCTTCGATGAACGCGATGACGTCGCGGATCGCGGCATGGTGGGCGGCTTCGATCTTCTCGGCGATCTCGCGCGGGGCTACCGCCCACAACACCGAGACCGACTTCACCGGCGAGAACGTGAGGTCGAACCCGGCGACGGCGGTCTTGGACGGACGGGAAGCGCGAGCGATCCAGCCCGACAGTTCACGGGCGTTGAGCGGCTCGCGTCCGACGTCGGCAGCGAACATTCGCAGCGCGACCTCGGTGCGGATCCGGCGGCGTTCCTCGGACGGGACCGCGGCGCGGGAATCGCGGCCGTGGGCGGTGTTCCACTCGGTGAGCGCCTTGGCGCATTCGTGGCGGTAGCTGCCCGGCGCGGTCGTGAACTGGCTGTAGGGGCGGCCCAGCTGGGCCTTTTTCAGTGCGTAGCGGATCGCGTCCTTGGCCTTGGCGCCGAGCGCGACCTGCTCGGCGATCGCGGCGTCGATGATCGCATCGGCGTTGGGGTGCAAGCCTTCCCCGAGCAGGGCCCGCATCTGCGCCTCGATGACCCGCTCACCTTCGGTGATGCCGAGCGCGGCCAGGCCGGCGCCGAGCCATACCCCCGGCGACTCGCCCTTCTCGGAGTAGTAGTCGTCGATCCCGGTGGTGCCGCGCTCGTTCGCGTCGTGGGTCGCGATCACGCGCGTGTAGTACTCGAACCCCTCGCCCGCACTCAACTTCGCCAGTGACATCACCCCACCCACGGTAAGCACGTTCCAGACCGATAGGACTGACCTCGGACGCGATGTGGGTGATGACTGGATCACACCCGCCGGCCTATTGGTCTGCCAACTCGAGATTTGCGACGTCCCAACCGACTACATGGCATGAAGGTCGCATCGAGTGAGTTCCTCCTGGCAATGGCCCTGACCGTGATGACGGCGCTGTGCTGCGGGCTCGTAGCCGGTTTCCTGAGCTGGCGCGGCGGCGCCAACCCCTCCAACGCGATCCTGCGCGGGCTCGCCACCTTCGGTGCTGTGCTGATGGCCGGGGTCGTGGTCTTCGGCCTGGGCTTCGACATCGAGTCGGCGACCGCGGCGCTCCAGAACAACCTCTACACCGGCTGATTCATCAACCCAACAAGGGCCAGAGCGCACTGCGCTCTGGCCCTTCGACATGTTCGGCCGAAGTTTTTTCGCGAACTGCTCGAGGATCAGGGGTCCTGCCACGACTACTAGAGGTGACGTCGTTCTGGGCCGCCCCGTTCACCGACCCCGTGGTGGTCTGTGCCGGTGCGCAGGGCGGGGCCGCCTCGTCCGACGTCGTCTCACTTGCGCAAGCTGCTCGGCTCCACCTCCAGCTCACGGTGTCCTCCCAATCAGATTGGCGCGCACCATGGTTGACAGCACTTGCATTCGCACCTGTATCTCCGGGTCCGACGCGGGTCACCACTGTGACCGCCTCGATCGGCCCGAGCGTCCTGCCATGCGTGACATGGCGTCGATTTCGAGGAGCCGACACGATGACCGATGCACAGTCCAAGGCCGCCGTCGAGGCGATCTACCGCCGCCACCGTTCCGCGGTGTACGGGTACCTGCTGATGCGGGTCCGGGGCGACGAGAAGCTGGCCGAGGATCTATGCAACGAAACCTTTCTCGAGGTCTGGCGCAAGATCGACCGCTACCGCAACCGGGTAGACGACCCGAGCCTGCGCAAAATCCTGTTCCGGATGGCCTACTGCAACATGATCGACGACTACCGCAAACACCGCCGACGGATCGAACTCGTCGAATCCGTCGAGGAGATTCCCTCCGGGAAGGTCGTCGATCTGCCGCTGGTCGTCACCGACCCGTTGGCCGGCGTGGTCTCGAAGGAGTTCTTGACCCAGTTCTGGTTGAAGTTGCGCCAGAGGAACAGCCGCACCAGCAAGGGCTGGCTCACCGACATGGAGTACCGCGTGGCGTTGCTGGCGTGGCGAGAGGATCGGCCCATCGACCGAATCGCGCGGGATCTCGGAATCGGGGAAAACGCCGTCTCCACCCACATGTCGAGAGCCCGCACCAAGCTCCGAGCCCTCATCGAGTCGGACACCTTCCAACTCGAGTTCGGCCCGATCGAAGCGCCCCAGAAAAACACCCATCAACAACAACCCCAAATACCTTACGACCTGGGGCAAGTAGCAAGGAGTGCTGAATGAAGGAAGACAAGGAGCAGTTCCGCGCCGATAGCGCGCCGATCTCCGTCACTATCAACGAGCTATTCCAGAGTGTGGAGCACCACCTCGTCATGGACGACAACGGCTTCGACTTGGACGCAGGCTGGGCCCGGCTCGAAAGTCTCATCGAGCAGGAAGCCGACAAGGACAAGGACGACGACACCAGCGCCGGAGAGGTACGCCGCTACAACAGCACCACCGAGGACACCACCGGAAAGCTGATCGACTTCCCGACCCCGGCCCTCGCCGAGGAGCTCGCGCGGCGTCCCGCCTGCATGCGAGAGCAGCGGAAATACGCCCGCCTCGCTGTAGCCTTCGCGTTTGCGCTGGCAACACTAGGTTTCGTCGCGTTTCACATGGTGAGCGGCTCGGGCGCCGGCTCCGCCATGGCGATGCTCGTGTCGGCGGGCTTTGTCCTTTCGATCCAGGGTTTGTTCATCGCTCTCGGTGAGCGCAGCCGCAGCCGTGCACGGGCCCAGGAGAGATCCGACGACGTCGAGATATTTCCTGGCATCTACCCCATGCTCGACCGGATATCGGTACAGCGCAGCAAACGACACGAACGGAACGAACGGAACGAACGGCTGGAGAATCTGAGGATTCAGATAGTGGCGATGGTGGGAATATCCACCACGGCCGTCGGCGGCTTGCTCGCACAGCGATGGGCATGACAACCCACACCACCCTTCACCAGATCGTCTACAAGGCGGCCAGCATGACGAACCGATCCCCACCACCGAGCTCTTCCTGAGCTCCACCGAACTTCAATGCCTCGAAGCGGCACAGCGCTCGCTTCGAGGCATTTCTGCGTTGAGCGAGCCTGCGTCAGAAGGAGTCGTGATCTAAAAGTTACCTAGGGAGCATGAGGTGTGACAGATTTTTGTTCGTTGCGTGGGTGCATGCAATGAGGGATGCGAGCGGGCGTGAGCTGTAGGCAGCAGTGGGGCGTGGATGGCGTGAGCGGGGTGAGTTTGAGGTGTGTGAAAGCGACTGGCGGTCACTGAGGTTCGGCACGGGCGCCGTCGCGGCGCCCGTGCAACCCCTCGCTAGCCCGACGGTCGGGTTGGCGGCGGCGATGCCGCCCAGGACAATCGGGGCCGTGGCGGACGAGCATCTGATGTCGGCGGAGCAGCAGCGCCTGGTGCTGGCTGTGGTGGAGGCGCTCAACGCCGGTGTCGATGTGCAGGAGTCGGTGCGGGTGGCGGTTACGCCGCCGCCGGATCCCGCAGACGTGGAGACCGTCGTGCGGATCGTCTCGCTCGACTGGGTCGGCTACGTCCCGGGCGAGAAGCCCGCCGTCATGCTGGCGCGGATCTTGGACCGGATCGAAGAAGCTGTCGGCGGCGAGGACTGAGTTTCGGCTACCGTAAGCCGGTTTCGGCCAGTGGAGGGGCGGAGGACACGATGAACCAGTACCGGTACCCGTGCACGCGGGGCTGTCTGCTCGGACATCCGACGCCTCGGTGTCCGCACCTGACCGACTGGGACCCGCCGACCCTGCTCGAGTTGCAGCATCAGGTCCACCAGCTCCAGCGGATCCGGCTCGATCCCACGCCGATCCGGTACCCCGGCATCGACCGTGCCCCGTCGAGGTTTCGGTGGTGGTGGATCCCCGTGGGTCTGGTGTGCTTCGTCGCGCTGGTCATCCTGATCTGAGCGCCGCGGCGCCGCCGGATTTGTGGTGAGCGTCGCGGATGGAGCGCTCAGGTCAGGGTGCGCTCATCGGTTGAGGTCGTTGAGAGCGGTGACGATCAGCTGGCGGGCGGCCCGCCCGTAGACGGCGGATTGTTTCAGCTCCTCGAACATCCGCGCGTACAGGTTGATCTCGCTGGGCGCGGTGACCTGGATGCTCGCGGTCGGGGTCTCCAGCGCGACCAGCTCGTCGTCGAAGATCCAGAATCCCGCCGACCCCACGCCGCCGCGTTCGCGCATCAACGGCACGATGCCCAGCGAGATCTGCGGCAACGCCATCACTTCCAGCAGCCGCCCGAGCTGGCCGGCCTGCACCTCGGCGGTGCCGAACCACGTGCGCAGCGCCTGCTCCTCGAGGACGATGACGAACCGGCGCCCACCACGCTGCACGATCTGCTGGCGCTCCATCCGCACCGCGACGGCGTCGTCGACGTCGTTCGGTGTGCCGAGGAACTCGATCCAGAACTCCACCATCGCGCGCGCGTACTCCGGGGTCTGGAACAGGCCGGGGATGACGTTGTGCTCGTAGATCCGGAACACGCTGGTCGCGCGGTAGCGCTGCGGGGTGTGCGCGCCCAGGACACGTTTCATCCCGGCGCGGGATTCGCGGCGGTGCTCGGTGTAGGCCGAATCGACCGCGCGCAAGGTGGCGAGCAGGTCCGGCGCCTGGTCGGCTGCGCCGAACAGGCCGCACCAGTCGGTGATGTCGTGGACCGTGGGGAGCTGGCGGCCGTTCTCGATCTTGGAGATCCGGGTGTAGTGCCCGCCGGTGAGATCGGCCAGTGCCCGGATGGTCAGGCCCGCCCCGGTGCGCAGGTCACGCAACCGGAGCCCGAGTGCGCGGCGGCCGTCGGCGGCCGAGCTAGACGGGCTGGTAGTCACGGTGCGGGATCGCCCACGCCCAGACCGCCTCGAATGCCTGGCGGCACAGCTCGATATCGGCGGGATCGGTCGAGGTGAGCTTCTCCACGCCCAGGCCGTCGCCGGAGTAGTGCAGGAAGATCACCAACGCGTCGTCGAGCAGGTAGAAGTCGTTGCCCGGGATCGCGACCGAGTCCAAGCGTGACCGCGGCACCCACCGGATGTCTTCGCCGGCGGCGACCATTGGCGCCGCGATCGAATGCGACCAGCGTTGGTAGGCCGACAGCGGTTCGGACACGATCCGGGCCCGGCGCACGGTGCGCCCGGCCGCGGTGTGACGGCGCAGGTTGGCGCACCAGTCGCCGAGCCAGTCCAGATCATCGTGTTCACCGGCGGCCCACTTGGCCATGTGCGGCAGCTCGATCTCGGTGCCGTAGGCGTCGCGGGTCTCCAGATGCACCGCGCTGCGGGCGAATTCGGTCAGCAGCCGGTCGAACTCGCCGTCACTGATTGCTGTCACTGGCGGGCTGGGCTCCTTCGAAGAAGTACGGGACGAGCCGGTCGGGGATCTCGACACACGATTCGCCCTCGGGGATGTCCATCCGGGCGAGGATCTCGGGATCGGTGACGACCCAGCCCTGCACGATCCAACCGGTCTCGGTCTTGTACAGGGTCGGTGATCCGGACGGGTTCGATCCGGGATCCTTGGCGACGAATCTAAAGCTCACAATGGCCCCCTGCCTACTGTGTTGCGTGATGTTGCCGATGCCCGTTCATCCTGGTCGCTGCCGGGAACGACGGTCAATACCCTGACCTGGCGCAACATTTCGCAACATCGTTCCGCTCCGGCCGATTGCGCTTCTACCGTTTCGGACATGCCGCGGCGCCGGTTCGACGGAGGTCACCGGCGGCGCGGCCCATCACAGCCTGTACTCCGATCCTCGGGAGCGATGACCTATGAGCGACTCGATCAAGGCGGTGCTCGCCAGGCTGACCGATCGAGCCGCACGGCGGTCGATGGGCGTCCGTCGCGCCGAAGAGCCGCCCTACGGCTGGCAGCTCTACAACCCGTTCCGGGTCGTGTGCCACGGCAGCCTGGACAATCTCGACGCCTGGCTGACCGCGGCAGAAGGCAACGACCGATGATCGCACTCGGATACGCGCTCACGATCAGCATCCCGCTGGTCGTGCTCATCGCGTCCATCCGTGCCCACCGGCGCGAGCACCACGGGCCGCTAGCCTGTCGTCATGACATCGGGGGACCTCGACGCCTTGGCCATCGCCCGTGAACAGATTCGGCATCTCCTCGCCGATGGCGGGCAGCACCTGAACGATCCGCAATTCCGGCTGCAGCTCGGTCTGCTGGCCTCCCAAATCGCCCTGGCGGAACGACTTCCAGGAGGTCTTCCCGAAGAGCGACCGGTCCCACTCCCGTCGTCTCCTGAAGTCGAGTGGAACCTGCCCACGATCAAGAACTTCCTCGAGAGACTACCCGGCATCGGCATGAAGACGGTGCGCATCCTGGTCGCCGAGGGCGGCAGTGCCACACCCGCGCGGATCAAAGAGCTCACCGGCGCGAAGGGCCTTTCGGGCCTGAAGTCGGCACAGCAGTACGCGACCCGGTCGATGACGCGCCCACTCCCGCATGGCTGGCTCATCGAGCAGAAGTACCTTGACAACCGCCGAGAGAACGCGACCGAGCGGTACTTCATCCGCGCGAACCTACTGCCTCTGGTCGGCGAGGCACTCGACCAGATCGACAAAGAGAACTCGTAGCAGGCCGCAGGCAGGTCCCACACCAGTTGACGGCGCGGTCGGCGTGAGCCGGGGAGGGCGCGGTCGGCGCCCCACCCTCCCTACGACTCAGATCTGGATGAGCGCCAGGATCAGCATCACCAGCGGGACCGCGAGTTGGACGAACGGGCGCAGGTACTCCGCCCAGTACCGGAGGCGATCGAACCAGCTCGGCGGTGGCGGGGTGGGCGCGGCGGTGGGCCCAATAGGGCTGTCGGACATGACGTTCTACTTTCGGTGACGGTCACCGCGGCCAGGCGGTCGCGGAGTGAGCCGACAGTAGGAAAGGGGTTCTCCACCTCTGCTTGTCCGAGAAGCCGAGCAAGCCCCTACCTGCGGAAAGCCCGGCAAACCGAAGCCCCCGCACCCGATTCCGGGTACAGGGGCTTCGGTTCGTTGGTTGCTCGGTCACTACTCGCTCAGACCAGAGGGGGAATCGGCGGCCGTTGTTGTACCTGACCTCGAATTCGGTGAGCTTGTCACGGACAGCGACGTCGACGAGCGCGGCGAGGCTGGCTGCGCCCGGTTCTGCCGGTCAGGCGTTCGCCGACAGCGTCGGTCAACGCCGGGTCACGCAGGGGCGGTCGTGAACCGTCCCGATTGTCGTGACCGGGCCGTGACGTCAAAGGACCAACAAGACGTAACCGTTACACCAAAGGTTCTTGCAAACCAATGGTGCTCTAGGTAGTTTTGGTTCTACACCGCCTAGGCGGTAACCCGAACGGAGACGAGCCGGGAACCAGAAAACCGACTCCGATCCCTACGACGCCCCCGAAGGAGGTGAAAGATATGGCACTCAGTTTCAAGCGCAGGGCGGTGACGATCCCGTCGGGTACCGGGTTTAGGAGTTTCCGGACGACCGTGACGTTTCCCCGCAGTGTGAAGGTCGCCGACGTTGCCCTTAATGGGTTCAGGCTGAACTTCGCTGGCGTTGTCCAGCGGCCGATCGGCGAGATCGAAGTTGATCTCGATCTCGTCGAAGTGAACGGCACGAAGGTGACCTTCGACGTTCACTGCCAGTACGCGGACGCGAACTTCAACGAGCCGTACAACGGTTACGCCTCGGTGTTGATCGTCGCCGATACTGTCTAAGCGACCTCGGAAACCCCGGAGCAACCTCCCGATTGCCGGCGCGCCTGGTTCCGCCGACGATCCCGTGGTCTCCAAACGCGATTCGTGGTACCTCGCATAAGCGACAACGCCAGCCTGCCCTGCGACCGAATGTCGCCAGAAGGCCCCGTCCACCGCGGTGGACGGGGCCTTCTGGCGACATT